>CAWVWD010000029.1:0-16749 GCA_963933585.1 uncultured Saprospiraceae bacterium | reverse complement strand
AATTCTGTCTAATTTTCTTTAAAAAAAAAGCCCTTTCACTTTAAGTCCATTCCCTTTTACGATAATTGTTTTCGTAAATTTGTCCGAGCATAAACGAATATTTTCGCTAACCTATTTGTAGAAATTGCAGTACTTTTTTCTATAAATATCTGAAAATTGTTGATTTTTGAATTAGTAAATATAGGCGAAGCATATCCGTATATTTGACTGCGATTTGTAGTCAGATATAGCTATATAGCAATGTTATGAGTAATTTAAATGAACATGCAGAAATCAATAATATCAGATATTTTTAAAGACATTTCTTTTTCACAAGAAGAAATAGTCAAGATTGAAAGTAAATTCGAAAAAATAATTTTAAAGAAAAAGGATATACTACTAGAAACGGGTAATACCGTCCATTATCAATACTATATAAACAGTGGTTGTTTAAGGACTTATTTTGTGGACAACTCTGGCAAAGAGCACACTGTACAGTTTGCTATCAAAGATTGGTGGATAAGCGACTACACGGCTTTTTTTACGACATCAAAAGCAGTAATGACGATTGAATGTATTCAAAACGCTTCTGTATATAAAGTATCCAAAATAGATATGGAAAATCTATATACTGAGATTCCTCAATTAGAAACATTCTTTAGACAAAAAATGGAAGTAGCCTTCGCTGGGTTTCAAAAAAGGATAATCGGAAACTTGTCTCAATCAACAAAAGAAAAATACACGTCATTTATACGCACTTACCCAAATATTGAACAAAGTGTAAAGAACTATCACATCGCTTCGTATTTAGGTGTGACCACAGAAACCCTGAGTAGAATTAGAAAAGAAATTGCCCAAGAGTAGTTTCTTATTATACATCAATTTTTTTCTGACTTAAATGACATAGCTTTGTTGAGACAATTCAAAATGGATTGTATTTAAATAATTTACTATGAAGAATTTTGAGTTTAAAAACCCTACAAAAATAATTTTTGGTAAAGGGAGAATAGAAAAAATAGCTACTGAGATACCAGCAGATGCAAAGATATTACTTCTATACGGAGGCGGAAGCATCAAGAAAAATGGTATTTACGAACAAGTCAAAACGGCTCTTGCAGCTTTTGAAATAGAAGAGTTTGGAGGAATTCCCGCAAACCCTGAATATGCTATCTTAAAAGAAGCACTGACGGTTATAAAAGATAAGAAAATCACATTTCTTTTAGCAGTAGGTGGTGGTTCCGTAATTGATGGTACTAAGTTCCTTTCTTCTGCGGCAGAATATAAAGGAGAAGACCCATGGGATATCTTAGATAAAAAAATTCGAACCAAAAAAGGTATGCCATTTGGTACAGTCCTTACATTGCCAGCTACAGGTTCTGAAATGAATTCAGGGGCTGTTATTACACGGGCTGAAACAAAACAAAAACTAACCATGGGTGGGCCTGGATTATTCCCTCTTTTTTCGGTGCTTGACCCGAGTGTGATTCAATCGATTCCACACCGTCAAATTGCAAATGGTCTAGCAGATGCTTTCACGCATGTATTAGAGCAATACATGACATATCCATCTGGTGCCAAATTGCAAGACCGTATAGCAGAAGGTATTCTGCAAACATTGGTCGAAGTAGCACCTGTTATATTAAAAGATCCTACAGATTATGAAGCCGCTTCGAATTTTATGTGGAGTTGTACGATGGCACTTAATGGGTTAATTCAAAAAGGAGTACCTACAGATTGGGCAATACATATGATGGGTCACGAACTCACTGCACTTTTCGGTATTGATCATGCCAGAACTTTAGCTATTCTTACCGGTTCTCATTACACCTATAATTTCGAAACTAAGAAAGAAAAACTAGCACAATATGCAGATCGCGTATGGGGAATAACCGAAGGCTCTCTTGATGAAAGAGCAAAAATAGGCATTGAGAAAACCGTTGCGTTTTTTCATTCACTAGGTATTAAAACAAAGCTGTCAGAATATACATCTGACTATAAAGGTACGGGTGCGGAGATAGCAAGAAGGTTAACCGAAAGAGGAATGACTAGCTTAGGAGAGCATGGTACATTGAAACCCGAAGATGCAGAGAAGATTGTAGCGTTAGCATATTAAAGTAAATCAAAATCAATGAAAAGATAATAATTATCAATAGCAATGATTGTTGGATTTATATCATATGAGCACAAAACTAAACAGTCACAAAAAACAGTAGAATTAACTAAATCAGAAACAGAGAAAATGAAAAAAATATTATTTGTACTTACAAGTCACGATAAACTCGGTAATACCGGAGAAAAAACAGGATTTTGGATTGAAGAATTTGCTGCCCCATACTATCTTTTAAAAGATAAAGGTGTGGAGATTACTTTGGTTTCACCTAAAGGAGGACAGCCTCCAATAGACCCTAAAAGTGAGTTACCTGACTTCCAGACACCAGCGACTGTAAGGTTTAATGAGGATAAAGAAACTCAAGAGGTATTATCTAAAACACTCAAACTAGCTTCTGTAAATCAAGCTGATTATGATGCGGTATTCTATCCAGGTGGTCATGGACCTCTATGGGATTTGGCTGAGGATGTGCATTCAATTGCGCTTATTGAATCATTTATCAATAATGACAAGCCCGTAAGTGCCGTTTGTCACGCACCTGCAATTTTCAAACACACTAAAAATGCAGATGGGACAACACTTGTAAATGGCAAAAAGATTACTGGATTTTCAAATACGGAGGAAGAGGCTGTACAGTTAACCGACGTAGTTCCATTTCTAGTAGAAAATATGTTAAAGGAAAATGGAGGTATTTTTTCTAAAGGGGAGGATTGGAATCCTTATGCGGTTGAAGATGGATTATTAATTACTGGACAAAACCCTGCTTCTTCTGAATTAGTTGCCGAATTATTACTTGAAAAATTGAATTAAAAACTACTCACAATAAAGTATAAAACGGCAAGTGGGGCTATGTGCGCCCCACCTACGTTTGCAAAAAACGTTAGCAACTATAAAAACAAAAAATCTACTTAGTAACAGCAAAATAATAACTTTCCCATTTGGACGGCATCTTTTGTCCTCATTTTTCCTTTAAAATCAGTCATAGTATCAACAATACTCCATCTTTTAAAGAAAAACTGAGAAAAAAAATAATCTCGTCGAAATGGGAAACTTATTTTTTCGCTGTTACTTACTTCAATAGTTGAACAACATTTGCTTTGAAAAACTTCCCAATAGGTACGATATAGTCGGCAATAAATATCATATTCCCTTCAATACTTTTGATATGTTTGGGCGCAACTGCAAATGATTTATGAACTTGTAAAAAGTCTTCTTTGGGTAATAACTCTAACACCGTCGATATTTTTTCTCGAACAGTAATTGTTCCAAGTATTGTGATTACTTTAGTATAATTTCCGGAGGCTTCTATAAATAAAATGGTGTCCGTTTCTACCTGTGTATATTTTTTATTGCTCTTTAAAAAAATACGCTTCGTGATAGCATTACTTTGAGCGGACGCGGGAGATTGAGTTGCAGGTGAAGAAAACGTTTTATTAATTGCTTTCAAAAACCGTTCAAAGCCAAATGGCTTTAATAGATAATCTGAAATATTAAGTTCATAACCTTCAAGTGCAAATTCTTTATAAGCTGTAGTTACAATTACTTTAGGTGAATTTTTTAATGTTTTTAGCAACTCAAAGCCTTTTAACTTTGGCATATTTAAGTCCAAGAAAATCAAATCAATTTCATTTTCATTTAAACATTCAAATGCTTCTAAGCCATCATAGCAATTTTTTATTAATTGCATATTTGGCAATAAATCACAATAGCCCTTAATAATATCATGTGCTATATATTCGTCATCAATTATTAAATATCTAATCATAATTTATTTAAAGTTAATTGTACTTTATATCTATTATTCATTGTCGAAAATGACAATTTATGTTTATTCGGATAAACTAATACTAACCTTCTTTTTAGGTTTTTCAATCCAATTCCAGCCTCTTTAGAAGTTTCTGAACTATCGAAATTATTTTCTATAGCAAATTTAATTTTGTCATTAAACGTACTCATACTAACCGTTACATAAGAATTGTCTCTCAAACGTTCTACACCGTGCTTAAATGCATTTTCCAAAAGAATGATAAATAATAAGGGCATTACTTTATAATCGTCTTCTATTTGAGCATCAAATTTAACATCAATATCTTTGTGATATCTCATTTTATGCAATTCAATATAATTCTTTAAATAATCAACTTCTGCTTTTAGGGACACGGATTCTTTTTCTCCTTCATAAATACTATAACGCATCATATCGGATAATTTAAGTATCAATTCTTGCCCTTTTTTAGGATCTTTTCCAACCAAACCATATAAGTTATTGAGCATATTAAAAAAGAAGTGCGGACTGACTTGACTTTTTAAAAGCATTAATTCAGCTCTTGACTTTTCCTTTTTTAATGTGATTACATTTTTGATTTGCTTTAGCATCCAAAATACGCCAAAAGCAACTAACATTATATAATAAGTAAGGATAATAACAGCCACAATTGGATTATAATTTTCCAAAAAAACTATGGAATCTTTTCCAGTAATAATCATTTCAAAAAACGTAATTACGATAGGAATAGCAGCTGTTGAAATTAGCGTGATTAATAACCACTTATTTTTATTTGTATTTGATATCATCCTACAAAATTAAGGGAATATATATGCTTCACAAAAAAGGTTGATAAACAACCTCAGGAGAAGCACAAGTCGTTAAATAACAGTGACGAAATGACTTCGAAATCAACAGAAAGGCTTGTATCCCTCTACACGACTTGTTCATCTCCTCTACTTGAAAAGAAAATAACCTATACATATGTTTACAATAAAAAAAAGATTAAATTATGAAAAAAAGAATATTCAGATACTTAAAGCATCTAACCGCAACCATTTTAATACTTGGAGTTATAGGCGTTTCATTCGGTTTATATCACGGTGCAAATTTGCATTATGGAGATCATCCATTAATGTATAAAATAGCGAATGAAGGCCCTTATGTATTTTACAAAAGCGACCATGTTCTAAATATAAATTATCTCAAAGGAAATAGAACTGATGGGTTTTATGTTGATCAAAAGGAATATTTCATACATTCAGAAATGACTGTGAAATGTTATTTTCAAATTGATTCTAGTAGTTTTGACGTTGAAATAAATTCAGATATTAAAAACACAAACACTACTTATAATGATGGAAATCCTATTATCGCAATTTCAGATATTGAAGGCGGATACAAAACATTTAGAGATTTTCTGATAAACAGTAAGGTGATTGATGAAAATTTAAATTGGACATTTGGAAAAGGACATTTAGTCTTAGTTGGCGATTTTGTGGATAGAGGTTGGTCCGTAACTCAAGTACTATGGTTCATCTATAAACTAGAGCAAGATGCAATAAAACAAGGCGGATTTGTACATTTTATTATTGGAAATCACGAACTTAAAAATATGCAGGGAGATTATGGTGCGTCCGCAGACAAATATCTTGCGGTAAGTAATATTTTAGGCAAAGTACAAAGTGAATTGTATAATTCAAATTCATTTTTAGGTAAATGGATGTCAAGTAAAAACGCAATAGAACGCATTAACGGAAACCTATTTGTTCACGGAGGATTACATCCAGATATTGCGGATTCCGAATTAAGTTTAGATGAAATTAATCGAGTTGTACAAAGCAATTATTACAAACCTTACTATCCAAAAAAAGAGAAAACGATTGAACAATTACTAACGTCTACAAAGACAGGAATTTGTTGGTATAGAGGTTATTTTAAAGATGATTTAACACAAGAACAAGTAGAACGTGGACTCCATAAATTTAAGGCAAAATCAATTGTAGTTGGCCATACACTTCAATCAAAAGTGAACAGACAATACAATGGAAAAGTGATTGGAATTGATGTAAAACATCCAAAAGATTATCATAAAAATTGGCCAAATGGAAAATCAGAAGGCTTACTTATAGAGGGAAATAAATATTACAGAGTTTTTGCAAATGGAGATAAGAAAGAAATGCAATAATTGCTAATAAATTACATTCGTAAGTATTTGACATACAATAAATTGTAAATAAACGACTCTTTTGAATATATCTTTTTTTGTTATTTTTTCTAAAAAAAATAGTTCAATAAAACGACTATTCAACGACTTTTTGAGAAAAGCCTTGTGTAAACGGACAGGTCCAACAAAAAAATATCTTCCTGAAAATTATCATTTATTTACACTTACCTACTACCAATAAACCAAAAATTATTGAGGGTTAAAAAACCGACATGATTTCTGATAAACAACATAAGTATCAATAACTTTTGAACGGTTATACGACTTACATTTATTGGAGGAGGAATAAATATGAATATTTATGAGTTTGAAAAAATTACAATTTATGAGTTAGGAAAAGTGAAAAAAGTTAGATTTAATGATAACTTTTCAAGAGATTATTAAAAATTAAAAGGTTATTTAAATATATTGGTTGCACGGCTGACGATGGACGGTAAACGGTAGCCGATTTCGCAATACGGCCCAACCTTACGAGGGTAGCCAATATATGACGCATTGTGAAATACGAATAAACTAGATATTTTCAATTCAAAAAGAATCTAAATGAGAAAAATTATAAGCTTCGCTGTGTTTATTTTGTTGGTTAGTTCTTGTACTGAACAATTGCAAAGTAGTGATTTTACGAAAGAAGGAAGTTTTACGGATGGCGTAGAAGGACCAGCAACAGATTATCTGGGAAACATTTATGCTGTAAATTTTGAAGAACAAGGAACAATTGGAAAAATCACATCAAATGGAGAAAGCACCGTGTTTCTAAAATTACCAAATGGAAGTATAGGAAATGGAATACGGTTTGGAGAAAAGAACCAAATGTTTGTGGCAGATTACGTAAATCATAATATTTTAGAAATAGATTTGAGAAGTAAAGAAATTAACATATTTGCCAATGAACCGAAGGCAAACCAACCAAATGATATAGCGATTTCACCAAATAAAACACTTTATGCAAGTGATCCAAATTGGAAAGATAATACTGGAAAATTATGGAAGGTTACAAAAGAAAAAGGATTTGAATTATTAGAAGAAGAGATGGGAACGACGAATGGAATTGAAGTAAGTCATGATGGCAAAAAATTATATGTCAATGAATCCGTCCAACGAAAAATATGGGTTTATGATATAGTGGAAGAAGGTTTAATAAAAAATAAGCAAGAATTCATTGCGTTTGAGGATTTTGGATTAGATGGAATGCGTTGTGATGAAAACGGAAATATATATGTGTGTCGGTATGGAAAAGGGACGATTGCAGTAATATCTCCAGAAGGAATCTTATTGAAAGAAATAAAGGTGAAAGGTGAAAATCCAACAAATATTACATTTAGTAATGATTATAAGAAATGTTATATAACAATTGCAGATAGAGGCTGCATTGAAACTCTAACATTATGATAGAACCGATAAAGTATTTAAATAAAATCAGTCCTCTTAGTCAAGGCGCTATTGACTCCTTATCTGAATTATTTAGGCCGATTATTTTAAAAGAATCAGAATTTTTTATTGAAGAAGGTAAATATGCTAGGGAGATTGGTTTTCTTGAGTCAGGTATAGCTCGAGCTTTTTTTATAAATACAGAAGGCAAAGAATATAATAAACAGTTTTTTGTAGGTCCGACTTTAATTGGTGCTTATACTTCCCTATTAACTAAACAAAAAAATAAAATCGCACAAAAGACATTAACAGAATGCAAAATATGGAAAGTATCCTTTAGTGAAATTGAATCATTGTATGTGAAATTTCATGACCTTGAAAGATTGGGAAGAAAAATTGCAGAGTATTATTTTCTCGAAAAGGAGAAAAAAGAACTCGAAATGGCGCTGTTAGATGCTGAAAAACGATACCTAATTATGCGAGAAGAATTTCCCGGTCTTGAAATGAAAATTCCCCAATATCACATTGCTTCTTATTTAGGAATAAGTCCAACACAGCTTAGTAGAGTGCGACACACAATGTCAAAAAGATAATTTTCTTTCTTTACATATGTAAATGAGTTTGATAATGGTATCTCATAATTTTGTGGTATTAATTAATCAAAACGATACAGTAATGAAATTATTCAAAAGAATTATCACCGGTTTAACTTTTCTTATACTCCTTTTCGCATCAATAATCTTAATAAATGGATGTGCGATACATCCTGAAGTTTGGCAGCCGCCAGTTAAACCTAAATTTAAAGGACCGCTTCATTTAAATGAAAAGTTAGCAGATATTTCAAGCATTGATTTAGGAGACTGGAATGGTCCAGAAGAGTTTGCTTTTGATACCTCCGGATATATTTATTGTGGTGTTCATAAAGGAGCTAAAGATTTTTCTCAAGGAGCTATTCTGAAAATTTCGCCAGAAGGTAAGGTAGAAGAGTTTTTAAAAACAGATTCCTGGGTAACCGGAATACAATTTGACAACCACGGAAACTTAATCGCACTAATGAACGGCGTTGGATTAATCCGTATAGACCAAGAAAAAAGGATAGAAATACTGGTCGAAAAAGATGCTGATGGAAGAGCGATACTCATGGGCTCAGGACTAACCATAGCGAAAGATGGAAAAATTTATTTTGCTAATTTATCCTCCGAAACAACATCCTCCGCAAAATACATTAACAAACTCTTTTTAGAATTAAAGCCTACCGGTGGCGTTTATTGTTATGATCCTCAAACCAAGGTTACCCAAACTATTTCAAATGGAAATTATTTCGCCAATGGTTTGGAATTATCTAAAAATGAATCGTTTCTTTTATTGTCGGAAACCTCGAGATATAGGATTTTAAAATACTGGTTGAAAGGTGAAAAAGCAGGTACATTTGAAGTCTTTTTAGAAAACTTAGCAGGGTTTCCAAATAACATTTCTCGTAGAGATAATGGTAACTTTTGGGTTGGATTCACCACTAAAAGGAATGATCAATTAGATGACATTCATCCGAAAGCAGGAATGAAAAAATTCGTTTATGGATTACCTTCTTTCTTTCAGCCTAAAGCAGAAAAATTCGGAATGATACTAGAAATTTCTGAAGAAGGTAAAATAATACAAGCCTTATTCGATACTTCAGGGGAATCCGTCATGGAAGCAGGAGCCGTAAAGGAGTTTAGAGATAATCTTTATATTGGTGGAGATATCGTATCATATATTGCCAAATATAAGTTGATTTGAAGACGTTGAATCATACCGCATAAAACCGCAAGTGAGGCTAGATAACGCATCTACGGTATCTATAGCTTCCGTGGTTGGCAATATATACTTACATTTCTTTTCACGATAATTATTTTCGTAAATTTGTCCTCTCATAGCCGAATATTTTCGCTAATCTATTTGTAGAAATTGTAGTATTCTTTTCTTGTAAATATTTGAAAATAGTTGGCTTTTGAGTTATTAAATATAAGCGGAGGTATATACACTTGATTATGATTTGTAGTTAGATGTAATACCATAAATCAAAAATTATTGATAGTTAAACTGTGTCCATGTACGTTTCTGATAAACAAAATAAATATCAATAACTTTTGAACGGTTACCGTAGATATATGAAGAATTTGGTTGTAATAAAAAATGAAAAATGAAAAAAATAGTCAATGTCATTTTGATATTTTTAGTAATAAATAATTGTGCACTTGCTCAAGATGAAAATTGTGTAAGAAAAGCAACCTTTGGGGAAACTGAAATATGCTTACCCAAAATTGAAGGATACCAAGAAAGCTATACTGATCCGATAATTAAACAATTCGCAGACGGAACAGAAGTACCAACAAATATGATATTAGGATTTTATTTGAATAATCAGACCTATGAAAGAAGAGATAGCTTAGGACTTATAAGTTTTGATGACTTCTTTAAAATTTATGGGACAAAGCAAATAAAAAATTTAAAAGCAGATTCAAGCTTACTTAAAAAATTGCAAGATCTATTGACTGAGAACTTTCCTGGGGAATTAATAAAAAAAGAATTCGATAAAATTGGATTAGAAATAAAAATAGGAGCCCCAACGATAATCAAAACATATAATTTGAATGCCAATTCATTTACTTGTATTATGCTAATAAAGTATGAATTAGAAGGAATGAAGTCTCATGTGACGGCAATGACAATAAATGGATTACTACTAAATGAAAAACTAATCTGGATGGCTTATCTCCTCAATTATAATGGGGAAGAAACCATATTAAGGTTGCAGGAAAATTCTAATGCAATCCTTACAAAGCTATTGAGCATAAATGGATATTATGATTAACCCTAGGCACACTGAAAAAAGTTAATTAAAACAAGATTTAGAACTTTAAAAAAATACAGCGTAATTCCATTTTTCAACATTCATGAAAAATAGAATTACGTTTTTTATAATTTACAGATGCGATATTTCATACACTTAGGATACGACGGAAGTAGCTACAGAGGTTGGCAGAGACAAAAAAATACGCTAAAGACAGTTCAAGAAATTGTAGAGAAAAAGCTCTCTCAGATTTTCAAGAAAAAAATGACTGCTTACGGTTGCGGGCGTACCGATGCTGGTGTTCATGCAAGTCAATACGTCCTGCACATCAACCTTGATGAAGCACCTACATTCGATTTGAAATTTCGACTGAATAAAAACTTACCTGATGGCATTGCTATTTTTGAAATTATCGAAGTCACCGAAGATCAACATTGTCGGTATGATGCGATGGCTCGGACTTACGATTATTTCATTCACTGGAACAAAGACCCGATACTCGTTCGTTACAGTTCTTTCTATGACGGGGTGATATTAGACTTCGAGCAGATGAAAAAAGCGGCGGCGCTTATCCTTGAGACGAAAGACTTTAGACCGTTGTGTAAGCAACCAGATTTGTATAAAAATACCTTGTGTCAGATAACGAAATGTGAATTATTCGTCAATGAAGAACAGGATAGATTACGATTCACGATTACCAGTAATCGTTTTCTCCGAGGAATGATTCGGCTTTGCGTTTTCTTTTTGTTGAAAGTAGGAAATGGTGAAATGACTTTAGAGGAGTTTCGGGCAGTTTTGACTCAAGAAAAAGAATCGACAGAGAAGAAGCCTGCGTTTCCGAATGGTCTTTTTTTGAGCAAAGTGGAATATCCATTTTTAGAATTAAAGGATTCACACCATTTAATTAAGATGTTGAAAGTTGGGTTGGAATAGTTGATTTTACAAAACGGGAAGCAAATAAAAGATAAAAATCGGGAATAAGGCTTTTGAGATACTGAACGATTTTTATATAAGACTGAAGGAACACAAACTTTGCGGATAAAGCTGATCTTTTATCGTATTAATACAAATCAGGACGATAAAAATTCGCTTTTATCTGCAAAATCAATGTGCTCCAAACTGTTATTTTTTTTTATAGAAAACGGTCGAATTTATCGAGAATAGTACATAAACAGAACCAACCTAATTAGAACTTTAAAATACATCCCGAAAAAGAAATATCATTAGCGAATCAACTTGCTAAAATCCAAGCCACTCGGATCTTGAAACACGCGTAAATCAAATTCCGGCACAACAGCTAAAATATGATCGAAGATATCTGCCTGGATATTTTCGTAATTCGCCCATTCCTGATCTTTGCTAAATACGTAAATTTCAATAGGCAAGCCGTGTTCCGTTGGATTAAGCTGCCTTACCAAAAATGTCATTTCCTTATTAATCATCGGATGATTGACTAAATAAGCTTTGACATAGGCCCGAAATGTTCCAATATTGGTCATCCTTTTACCATTCACAAGACTCGAATTATCAACCTGCCCCAGTTCATTATTTTCTTGCAATTCTATTTTTGTTTTTTCAATATAATTCGAGATATACTGGACTTTACTAAATCGATTCAGCATATCTTCTGTACAGAATTGAATCGTATTCATATCTATACTAATCGATCGTTTAATCCTTCTACCACCAGAATTAGACATACCACTCCAATTTTTAAATGACTCGGTAATTAATGCATAAGTCGGAATTGTAGTAATCGTCTTATCCCAGTTTTGTACTTTAACCGTCGTTAAAGCGATTTCAATAATATCACCATTTGCGCCGTATTTGGGCATTTCAATCCAGTCGCCATTTGCCACCATTCGGTTTGCCGATAATTGTATTCCGGCTACAAAACCTAAAATGGCATCCTTAAAAATAAACATCAATACGGCAGTAAGCGCACCCAAACCGCTAAATAAATAAACAGGCGTTTTATTCAATAAAATGGAAAAAATAAATATAGCACTGGTAAAGTAAATGATTATTTTAAAAACCTGAATAAAGCCCTTTATCGGAATTCTATTTGAAACCTCATAAGTGGTATAAATAGCCAAGGAAGCATTTAGAAAGGCATCAAGTGCTACGATACCCATAATAATCATATAAATTAAAACGGCTCCATTAATCAAAGTAATCAACCAATCATAACCTTCAAAAGGAATTGAAATAGACGTATAAAGGACAATGGCTGGCGCAAGCCAAGCAAGGCGATTGAATACTTTTTTTCTTAGTATCATGTCATCCCACTGTGTTGCGGTTCGACTAATAATAGCCCTTAGCCCTTTTAAAATGAAATGCTTCGTAAGCCAATAAACAATCAAACTTAAAACAAGAATCAATACAAGTATTAAACCTCGTGCTAAAATATCTGCAGCAAATAAATCTAAACCCTGATCTATAATCCAATTTTTAAAAATTTTAAGCATATCTTATTTATTTAAATTTGAATTCTTTTTTTTTGTCCAAATATTTGATTCTATACCAATCAAAGGTAATTAAACCTTAAGCAAGTGAGCTACAAAGCATCAAATTATAAAATTTTATATGTTTTAATAATCCCTTTTTATGAAGATATAATCATGTGGTGAATAAAAGATATTTTGTAATTTCAAGTCCGGAATTTGGCGTGAAATCATATTTGAAAAAAATAGAAAAAAAGGACAGTTTCTGAAAAATTTAGCTAAATTAAGATTCAAATTCAACGCTTATTTTTGTTATTATTTTGATTGGAATGATGTGGCGGATTCATGATGTGACTAAAAATAAGAAGTGATATTTTAAACAAATTATTAAACAAAAAAACTTTGAAAAACGATAAAAGTATTCAATTAAAAATAGCGACTATCTTACGAAAAATAGGTAGCAAAAAATGTTTGGCGAAAGCTGAAATGCTTGAAAAGTTAGCATCTCCGAGAAGTTTACATTTAAGAAGTTTGGATTTGAATTCGGAAAATATAATTTCTATTGCAAGTTGTTTTAGTCAAGAAAACACAAATAACTATAACCTCATAAAGTCTATCAGTTTTAGTTACAATACTCAAATGGGCAATTTGGGCGTAACTATATTAGCAAAAAATCTCCCAAAATCTATAACCGAAATCGGTTTGGTTGGTTGTGGAATTAGTGATTCGGGCGGAATAGAATTGTTGAATTCGATGGAAAACATGCCGAACCTTCAAATGATTTGTGTAGAAGAAAATCATTTTTCTAAAGAAGTTAGCATTAAATTTAGAGAATTTAGCCAAAATAATCCACAGATATTGGTGGTGTTTTAGAAAATTAAAAAAATAATTTATTTATTTAAAAATGACAAAAAATCCGTTTAATCAGGTAGTAGCAGTGTCTTAATATCTAATTGATAAAGTAAAAAAATCCAATTACACCGTTTTACATAGGCATTTACACTAATTTACATTTGATGTAGTGATTGAAGTTGCTATCGCCAATATATTTGGTAAAAATTAATCAATCATTAAATTAATCAATTATGAAACAACGTATTTTAGTTATTTGTACTGCGTTAGCAATCGTTAGTTTAACTTCTTTCGCTTACGCAAATTGGAATAATACAACAGGCGTTCAAAAAGAAGTAGCGTGTAGTCAAGAAGTTATTTATGATGGCAATTATGCAGACATATTTAATAAGCAACCAAATCTTGATTTAGTTTATAAAGTCGAATCAAGATTTATGACGACGATTACAAAAGAAAAATTGCACAATGCAAGATCTGTCATTGATATTTTTCCGAAGGAAGAAACGGATAGAATGGAATCTTATGACCATGTTACGGTTGCAATTCTTCGAGGTGGTAAAGAAATCGCTCAATTTGGACAAGATGATAAATTGACTAAAGAGCAATTAGAATTGCTACAATCTGCGGATTATTCTACGAACTTTTTCATTAGATCAAATTGTAAAATAGCAACTGCGACTGGTAGAATGTATGATTACGATTTGGTGTATTACATGACAGTTGTTCCAGAAGTACAAGCGGAATTTGCTTATGGTCAAGAAGCTTTAATTGATTATTTAAAGTCAAGTTTGGAAGAAAAAGCATCCATTATTACAGCAGACAAATTGAAACCTGGTAGAGTTAATTTTACGGTTACAAAAGACGGAACTATAACGGATGTTGAATTAGAATCGACATCTGGTTTTACTTTAGTAGATGACGAATTGATAGAATCAATCACGAATATGCCAACGATATGGATTCCTGCGACAAATTCAAAAGGTAAAAAGGTAGCGCAAGAATTTGTCTTCTTTTTTGGTTTGCAAGGATGTTGAGTTAATTATTAAGTATTGATTATTAAGCATTTCTCGTTCTAACCAACCGAGAAATCAGGATAAACTGTCGTAATATTAATTTTTTTTCAAGAACGAAATGATGTAATTTATTTTCTATAATTAAACGATTTTTTAGGTTAATAAAAACGATGCGGTGAATCCAAGCTCCTGCTTAAAAATCAAATTAAGCATTAAAATTAAAAATGCAGCTTGTCACCAAGCTGCATTTTCAATAACAATAATTCCAGAATTACTAATTCGTTTTAAACCATCCCGTAATACTCATTCGAGGTTTATGATTGAGCAAGACTTCGTGTTCTAATTCTTCGCTTTTAAAAAACACACATTTGCCATTTGTTGGAGCGATAATCTGAGCTGTATCTTTGTGATAAATACATAATTCTCCGCCATCTTCGGCAATCCAATCTGGATTCAAATATATAATCATCGAATACGCTCGACTCTGATTATTTCGAAATTGGTCAAGGTGTCGTTTATAGAAACTTCCTTTTTCATAATACGCATAATGAAATTCATAACCGGTAATTCCCGAATAACAAGTTCGATTCAGGTACTGCACAAATTCATCAATAAGGTCAAAAAAGCTATTTTCAGAAGCGTTATTATGCTTGCGATCAAGCCAATAAATGACATCACTTCTAATTAATTTATCTTGTTGAAACTTGCTATTATTGCCAACTCCGGCAATCTTCATCTGTTTTTCTGAAAAGAGTAACAGTAAGTTCTCTTTTAAATGATTCGATAAATTATCATCTAAAAAGTTATCCATTTGACCAACTCGGTTTTCCAAAAAACTACCAATAATGGTCTCAAAGGCTTGCTCCAACTGGGGTGCATTTAAAATCTAACAGCATAAAACTGCTCGCCTTGTAAGGTTAGTCTTAAATTAATGAGAAACGAAGGAAGTTGGTGTCTCATTTTTTATTAATAAAATAAGGATAAAAGTTACATAAATTGTTTCCTACTTCATTTCGAGGTGATTCACTATCATGAGTTACGAAGAAATTAGACAATATTTCCATGATCAAAAAAGCGAAATCTAAGAACTATTTAAATACAGGTACTAAAATTATTTATTGATACCCAAAAAAGAAGGCAGCTCTTTTTGGAGCCGCCTTCTCAATATCTATAATTCACAAAGTTCAAGCTACGCCAAAACGATAAAGTCCGTAATACGCTGAGTACAACGAAATTCCGATTTTTGTCGGGACAACCCGAAACCCATTTACTTCAAATCAAAACGATCCAAATTCATCACCTTATTCCAAGCAGCCACAAAATCATTTACAAATCTTGCTTCGCTATCAGATGAACCGTAAACCTCAGCGATTGCGCGAAGTTCTGTGTTTGAACCGAAGATTAAATCCACACGAGTTCCTGTCCATTTGACGGCACCGGTTTTACGATCACGACCTTCGAATAAGTCATCATTTTTAGAAACCGCTTTCCAGGTCGTACCCAAATCTAACAAATTAACAAAATAGTCGTTTGTCAATGTTTCTGGGCGAGTAGTGAACGCACCGTGTTTTGAGCCGTTGTGATTCGTATTTAAGACACGCATTCCACCCACTAAAGCGGTCATTTCTGGCGCTGTTAAAGTCATCAATTGAGCTTTGTCAATTAACATTTCTTCAGCTGAAACCGTGTAATTACCTTTCATATAGTTACGGAAACCATCCGCCGCAGACTCCAAGAATGCAAATGATTCAACATCAGTTTGTGCTTGCGTAGAATCTCCACGTCCAGCGGTGAATGGAACAGTTACAGAATGACCAGCTGCTTTCGCTGCGGCTTCAATTCCTGCACAACCACCTAAAACGATTATATCCGCCATAGACACTGGCTTCGCAAACCCTTTTTGAATACCTTCCAAGGTCGCTAAAACATTTTCTAATTGCGTTGGATTATTCGCTTCCCAATATTTTTGAGGAGAAAGACGAATACGTCCGCCATTCGCTCCGCCACGCATATCAGAACCACGGAAAGTAGAAGCCGAAGCCCAAGCCGTAGAAACTAATTGTGCGATTGTTAAGTCAGATGCTGAAATTTGACTTTTCAAAGTCGCAACATCTTCATCGTTTAATTCTGTCGTCGTTCTTTGAAGATCGAGTTGGCTCCA
>CAWVWD010000028.1:0-16895 GCA_963933585.1 uncultured Saprospiraceae bacterium | reverse complement strand
GAGGTTTTTCCGTGTACCGGAATTTTATTTTTCAGTAAAGTTGCACCGAAAAACTCACCAATTCCTTGATGTCCTAAACAAATGCCAAAGATTGGTTTTTTGTCATAAAAATGCTCAATCATTGGCATTAATAAACCGGCATCTTTAGGCTTTTGTGGTCCAGGAGAAAGTACCAACGCTTTAAAATTTAAAGCTTTAAACGCTTCCAAACTCAATTCGTCATTGCGAATAACCTTACATGAAACGCCCAAACGCATCCAATAATCATAAAGATTATACGTGAACGAATCATAATTATCCAGTAATAAAATATCGTAATTATCGGACATTAGAAGTATCTGACGGTTGAAAAGTATCTTTTGCGTTATCCATAGCATCAATAGTCGTATTCCACATAGAATCTAAGACTGGAAAAATTTTAGTGGCGATTGCTGATATTTTCGAAGGAAAAACTTCTAAGTAAGGAAAAAATGCAGAAGCATCAATGGCTTCGGGCGTTAATAATCGAGCTTTATCAAAGAAAATTAAAATACCACTATAAACCAAAACACCTAAGGTAGTAAACAAAATACCACCTAAAAACTTATTTAAGATCTCTAAATCTGCTGCATCTACTACATTCTCTAACAATGCAGAAAATAAGCGAATGAAAATTATTACACCGAAAAATACCAACATAAAGGCGACAAAAGGAACTAAAGGACCGTCCGTCGTAAAACCTTTTATTATAAGGTCTTTTACAATTGGCGTGAATTTCAAGGCTGCAACCAGACCAAGAACGACAGAAATACCAACAAATACAGTTTTTATTATACCTCTCGAAAACCCTACATAAAAGGTGTAAATAAGAACTGCAAAGAGAATTACATCTATTACCATAATTGATGTTTTTTATTCAAGGAATAGGGAATAAATAGATTATTGTTTCCTGTTCCCTCATTATATTGGCATTTGCTGATAGTGTTTTCTTTCGACGACGATTTGAGAAATCGTCATTCTTTTGAAAACCAACTATTTACAATGATAAACATTTTTTTATCATCCATCAATTTTTTTCGATGAATAAAGGCTCGGACGCCTATCGACAAACACAGACAAGCGTCCGGCCCTTAGAATTCTAAACAAATTACGCGGATAACAATTGCTTCACTAAAGAAGCAACCATGCGATTATCTGCTTTTCCTTGGAATTGAGCTGAGGCCATTCCCATGACTTTTCCCATATCTTTCATAGAGTTCGCACCAGTTTTTTCCATAATCGCTTGAATCGCTGCTTTAAGTTCGTCTTCACCTAATTGCTCTGGCAAATATTTTTGAATCACATCAATTTCATCTGCTTCAACTTGTGCTAAATCTGCACGATTCTGATCTTGATAAATTTTCAATGAATCTTGACGTTGTTTGATTAATTTTTGAAGAATCTGAACCTCTTTCGCTTCATCGATTTCTACGCCTGTTCCGTCTGTTTTGGCTAATAATAATGCAGCTTTTACGGCTCTCAAACTTCTCAAACTCACCTTGTCTTTCGCTTTCATGGCAGATTTTAAATCTGTCATGATTTTAGATTGTAATTCCATTTTATATAAAATTTAATGTTCGATTGACAATGAATAATTGAAAATCGACAATTGAAAAATCAGCAATATAACTTACGCTAATTATAAAAAGTTCAATTTACGTTCGTTAGAAAACATATCGGTTTTCCACGAGGTTTCGGGACGAGTAAAACACATACGGTTTGATAGCAAAATATTAAGCGTATTGTTTTGCAAAATCTCGCATCGTTTTCACTAAGTATTCCACACTTTCCATCGGCATTGCGTTATAAATAGACGCTCTGAAGCCACCGATTGTCCGATAACCATTAATTGCAGAAATATTATTTGCTTTTGCAATTTCAGAAAATGCTTTTTCTAATTCAGGCGTTTGAGCAAAGAAAGTGACGTTCATTAACGAACGATCTTCTACCGCTACTCGACCTCTAAAACATGGATTAGAATCAATCTCATCATACAATAATTTCGCTTTCGCTTCATTGATTTTCTGAATCGCTTCCACACCTCCTTGAGCTTTCAACCATCGAAGCGTCAGCATCGAAACAAAAACAGGAAAAACTGGTGGCGTATTAAACATCGAACCTTTATCTACGTGTATTTTATAATTCAACATAGTAGGAATTTCTCGATTCAACTTTCCAACCAAATCCTTTCTCACAATCACCATTGTCGTTCCAGCAGGTCCCATATTTTTTTGAGCTCCAGCGTAAATTAATCCATATTTTTCGATATCAATCGGACGACTAAATATATCAGACGACATATCTGCGACAAGTGGAACATTTACATTCGGAATCTCCTGGAATTGTGTCCCTTGAACCGTATTATTTGTCGTAATGTGTAAATATTTTGCCTCGTTTGGCAACGTAAAACCTTTAGGAATATAAACGTATTCTTTATCTTTTGAGGACGCAACTTCCACGATTTTTCCAAAAATTTTCGCTTCCTTAATCGCTTTTGCAGACCAGTTTCCCGTATCAATATAACAAGCGGTTTCTTCCTTATCCAATAAGTTCATCGCAGTCATATAAAACTGTGAACTCGCTCCGCCGGTTAAGAATAAAACGCTATAATCATCATTGATATTCAAAAGTTCTTTAGTCAACTGTTGAGCCTCTTCCATCACCGATACGAATTCTTTACTTCGGTGTGAAATCTCTAAAAGAGATAAACCCATTCCATTCCAATCAACTACGGCTTTTCCCGCTTCTTCCATCACACTTTGCGGCAATATCGCAGGACCAGAACTAAAGTTATGTTTCTTCATTAAATTGAATGATTATATTTTTTTAAGATGTTTAGCCTCAATGTGTTGATTTACGTTTGAAACCTATAAAATTTTGAAAACATCATAGGTTTGTATCCACACATTTGATGCATTATTAGGCATTTTAATTAACCTCTAATGCATAAGACAAATTTACGGATTAAGTTTTAATTCTTTCATAAGAACTAAAAAAGGTCGCAGAACGACAATCGTTCTGCGACCTTTTGAAAAAGAATATAAAAATTAGTGCGGGTGTGAATTAAAGTCGAATATCACCCACTTAAGGAAGTTGATTCTTTTTCAAGAAAGCTCAAACGTATTCGCCTATCCTTTAAAGCTCATGATTTTTATCTCGACTCGCTGATTCTTAGCTCGTCCCGATTTCGTATCATTACTGGAGACGGGATAACGTTTTCCGTAACCTTTAAATGTTAATCGACTGTCTGAAATACCTCTATCGACCAGATAATCAACGACCGCTTTCGCCCTTGAGGTTGATAATCTATCACAATAATCATGAGAAGGAATTCCATTTGTATGTCCTCCAACTTCAATTTTCACATCCGGATTTTCAACCAAAAAATCATAAACCTCCAATAATGCATCAAACGAAATATATTGAATCTTAAAGGAATCTGCTTTGAAATAAAGATTATTCACCCGAATAACCGTGCCTTTTGTAATTTTTGTCCGATCTAATTCTGGTGTGATAGTCTTTTTGTTCGATATGATCGGTCTTGATTCAGCTATACTAGCTTCCGGCTGTGTTGTCGGTTCAGTCTGTGTTCTCGGTTTAGGTTGTGTTTTCGATTTTTTAGCTATTGGCTGCTCCTTTTTTTCATCACAAGGTACTAAACTCGAACATTCATCTATCAAGATATTTCCATTATAAGGGAATAATGTCGGCTCAAAGAATGCTTCCAAAAAGATATAATTATAATTACTCTTGGGGTTTAATTTAAAGGAATATTCTTTCCAAGAAGTATGTTTAATCGTAATCGTTTCTGCCAATTTTTCTTTTTTACTACAATAACTCGTCCCACCCCAAACTCTCAAACGAATTGGTTTATTAAAGTTCTCTTCGACTCGTGTCGTTTTACTGATACTAATATATTTTTCTGCTCGTGCCAACGAAATACTGAAATTATAACATTCTCCAGCTTGCATCGGCTGACTTAACCGCTGACCAACACCTTCCCAGGTGTCATTATCCCGAGTGACTAAACCCAAGTAAGTTTTGGCATCGGCAGCTTTTTTGAAGACACCAAATGATCCGGGTTGAATATCCGGAGGCGTTTCTTCCACTTGACCACAGTCGTACCAACCATAAGGCGTTGTACTGTGCCGAGGTGCATCTTCAAAAGAAGAATTCCGCAACTCAATTGTTTGACTAAAAACCATCGGAATCGCAGATAAAAAACAAATTACTGAAAGCCAAATCTTATTTCTCATCACTTAGATTATTTTATTGAATAATTTAGATTGTGTTTTGGAGATAGAGATTATAATACCAAGTCCAAGTTACTTACACAAATTTAATGCTACCAAATATTGTTAAAATTAACAATTTATAGAATATATAACTTTCGTAAACTAAAGGAATATTGTAAATCAAACTATTTTTGATAATAACATTAACTTCAAATTAACGAAAGTGTTGAAAACTATATGTTTGAATAGAAATAATAAACCTAATTAACCTTTGATAACTTTTTGTCAAATTTGAATAAGTAACCCCTTTTGGTAGATCATTATCTCTCCAAATATAAAAAACCAAACAATTCAACAACCAACGTTACTCTACATACAAAACTAAACCTTTCAAATATTCTCCTTCCGGATGGAATAAACTAATTGGATGATCCGCCGGTTGGCTCAAAAACTTCATCACTTTTACATGACGACGAGCTTCGATTGCCGCAGCCGTAATTGTATTATAAAATAATTCTCGACCAACAACTTGCGAACAAGAAAATGTAAATAATATTCCGCCAGATTTCATTTTACTCAATGCCGCCGCATTCAATCTTTTATAACCTTGAACCGCATTATGCCGCTTATTAAATGATTTTGCAAACGCAGGAGGATCTACAATCATCAAATCATATTCCGGAATATCTTCTTTGAAAAACTTCATAACATCACCAACGTGAGAAGTATGCAAATCAGGACTTTGGCTTAATTCCACATTCTGATCTGTCCATTCCATTGCCTTTTTTGAAGCATCAATAGAATCCACTTTTGTCGCCCCTTGATTCAATGCATAAATCGAAAAACCACCAGAATAACAGAATGTATTCAAAACAGATTTGCCTTTCGCATAAGTACCAAGCAATTGACGATTATCTCGTTGGTCAAGGAAGAAACCAGTTTTTTGACCCGTTTCCCAATTTACAAAAAATTGATTTCCATTCTCCGTAATAATCGTATCCGTTCCAATACCGTGTAAGATTTCGTTCTGAACAGTCGCCGCATAATCACGAGGCAAACTCTCCTTACTTTTATCATAAATACTATCTAATTCGCCACCAAAAACCTTCAATAAAGCTTCCGCAATGTATGCTCGTTCCTTGTGCATTCCGATAGAATGACATTGTATAATGGCATTTCTATTATAAATATCAATAATCAATCCCGGCAAACCATCCCCTTCCGCATGAACCAAACGAAACGAATTCGTATGTTCACCCTTAGCAATACCAATCGCTTGACGATAATTCAGCGCCGCTTGTAATTTTCCTTCCCAAAACGGTAACCCTAATTCTACTTCATTAAATGCAAATAATCGAACTGCAATCGAACCATTTTGATAATGACCTAACGCTAAAAAATTCCCTTTCGCATCTCGAACTTCCACAATACTTCCGTCCGTTACATCACCTTTTATCTTATGAATCGCACCCGAAAAAACCCACGGATGAAATCTCTTAACTGCCGCATCTCGTCCTTTCTTTAATGTTATTACTACCATTTCTTGATTATTGACTATATTATTTATTTATCCCGAAAAACTTGGTGATAAACTATGTTATTCTTTAAATTTGGATGCAAAGGTAAGGGAAAATAACGGAATGATAATTCCTGTTTTTGAAGATTTCAAAAATTAAAAGATGATGAAATTGATTAATTTACTATCCGAGTTAGATATATATTTTGTACTTACCCTTAATTAGTTTTTCGCTTTTGTTAAATATATATTATCCGGTAAATCTGAACCTGATGGTTTGGTTTATTTTGGATATTTAATAGATAATATCATATATTTTAGATTGGCAATAGTGGTTTCATTTTTTTCAAGGACAGTAGATTGATTCTTCTTAGGGCAAACGCATCAAAATAATGATTTCGATATTGGGTTGCTTTTTAGGTTGGCATTTTTGATTTTGGGCTTAAAGTATTGGAAAAGCGTTAAGAACAGACTAGTATTTGAGCGGAGCGAGTTTCAGTCTGTTTAGTTTTTGCAATACTTTCAGGCGTAAAAAAATCAATCAAGCCTTGACCCGTCTGCTGCTTGTCGGGCAGGTTTTTGCTTCTTTTCATCAAGGAAAAGAAGCATAATTTTTCAATCGCAAAATATTATTCTGATCACAAAACAATTTAGACCAAAAACAAAATAATAAATTAAATTATTTCGTAAAATGAAATAACTTGGTGCGTTTGCCCTTAATAATTTTGGGATAAATACAAAAATGCACAAGTGTAGCAATACTGAATTTCTTTGTGACATGAAAAAACGAATGGTAAGACGCTAATTAATCATATAATGAAGAGATATCTCTTTTTACTCAAAATGAAAGCAGGAATAGTTGGAATAAAAAACGCCTCATCAATAGCTGACGAGGCGTTTTTCAATCTCTATATATTGAATCATAAAAGTTACCTTTTATGGTTCGATTAAAATTCCGAAGTAAAGTGAAACGTAATTTCAGGATAAGCCTCTTGAACCATTTGTAGAGCCCAAGCTGATTCTGCTAAAAATACAGGATTTCCGTCCTTATCTTCTGCCATATCTCGGCGACGACGTTGCGTGAATTCTGTGAATTTTGCATCATTTGTCCAACTTAACCAACATGCTTTATGTAAATTAATCGGTTCATAACCACATTTTGCACCATATTCATGTTCCAATCGGTACTGAATCACCTCGAACTGTAACGCTCCTACCGTTCCGATAACTGTAGAATTGGTCAATTCTTTAAAGAACATTTGAGCAACCCCTTCATCCATTAATTGTCGAACACCTTTTTTAAGTTGTTTCGATTTCATTGGATCAAGATTCACAATCGTTCTAAATTGTTCCGGAGAGAAACTTGGAATTCCTTTGAAATTTAGTTTTTCACCTTCCGTTAAAGCATCTCCAATTTTGAAATTCCCCGAATCATATAGACCAACAATATCGCCAGGAAAAGCTTCCTCTACAACAGACTTCTTTGCAGCCATAAAAGCCGTTGGATTCGAAAATTTCAATTTTTTCGCTTTTCTAACGTGCAAATAATTCGTATTTCTTTTAAAAATTCCCGAACAGATTCTAACGAAAGCAATTCTATCTCGGTGTTTTGGATCCATATTCGCATGGATTTTGAATACAAAACCCGAGAATTTATCCTCATTCGGTTCGACCCTACGTTCCTCCGTCACTCGTGCAAGTGGAGTAGGAGCAATGTCTACAAAACAATCCAGTAACTCTTTTACACCAAAGTTATTAATCGCACTACCGAAAAATACAGGAGAAATTTTTCCATCTAAATAATCTTCTCGCTTAAATTTTGGATAGACAGACTCCACCAAATCTACTTCCTCTCGTAATTCATCCGCAGCAGCATCACCAATAAAATCAGCTAAACCTTCATCTTCTAAGTTTTCGAATTTTACCGATTCGCCATCTATTTTTCGTTTTCCGTGAGGATTAAACAGGACTAAACTTTCGTCATAGATATTATAAACGCCCTGAAAACGCTGTCCCATTCCGATAGGCCAACTCAACGGACGCACTTTAATATCTAATTTCTCTTCCACTTCATCCAATAAGTCAATCGCATCTCTTCCCTCTCTATCCAATTTATTGATAAAAACAATAATCGGCGTATCTCTCATTTTACAAACCTTCACTAATTTCTCGGTTTGCGTTTCCACCCCTTTCGCCACATCAATCACTACGATTACACTATCCACAGCCGTAAGCGTTCGGAAAGTATCTTCTGCGAAATCTTGGTGACCCGGTGTATCTAAGATATTGATTTTTTTACCTCGATATTCAAAAGCCATTACAGAAGTCGCAACCGAGATTCCTCTTTGTCGTTCAATTTCCATAAAATCCGACGTTGCACCACGTTTGATTTTATTAGATTTTACTGCTCCAGCTTCTTGTATTGCTCCACCAAAAAGTAATAGTTTTTCTGTTAAAGTCGTCTTTCCTGCATCCGGATGACTGACGATACCAAAGGTTCGGCGACGGTTGATTTCTTCTTGAAAACTCATTGAAAGTTCGTGATTTGTGATTGGTCAATTAGTGATTAGTTGGAATCAATTGATTCATTATGATTTAGATAGAATAACCACGAAAGGGCGTACTTCTTGTCGAAATACGCCCTCTCAAGGTTCTACTATATAAACAAGGTCTGAAGTGAATTACCAATAGATTGGAATGAACGACAAACTGCTTATTACCAACTATCTTAAAGGCTATTAACGAATTTTGTTAATTTTCCTTTTAAGTTACTTGCTTTGTTAGCATGCCAAGTTCCTGTTTTTCCTAACTTGTCAATCATAGTGATGACTTTAGGCAAGAAAGTTTCTGCTTCAGACTTTTCAGTCATTTCACGTAACTTTTGAATTGCTGTACGAGCCGATTTTTTGTAATAACGGTTGTGCAATCTCTTCTTCTCATCCTGACGGATTCTCTTCTTAGCTGATTTGTGATGTGCCATTATAAATTAATTATGTATGATTATTATTATAATTTTTAATATTATTATTGGTTTTCAAAACCAAAGCATTCACTTTCTGTCAAAAGTAATCGCAAAGGTAAGTATTTTCGGATAAAAATAAAACTTTAGATAATCTTTTACAATTGATTCTGATATTTAGATGAATATGATTTTGAATATTTATTAACTATTATAAAAAACTATTATAAAAACAGATAACGACCGAAAGTTTAAATAGTTGACTGTCAGTACTTTAAACAAAATTACGCATTATATAAATATCGAAACAAAATCGGATTAAACTTGTTTATAATTAAACAAAATTAACATAAAATTTCGTATTTTTTTTAAACTAATCTGTATTAACAATTGATAATCAATGAGAAATCGATACATATAGATTTTTATATATTTTATATATAGGATAAATTTATTTACTTTTGATACCGATTTCAATACGTGAAATATATTCCTAATAAAATGTATGTAAATAGCTTGATTTCTCATCATTTAGGCATCAAAGCTTGTGGTTATTTGCGGATAAACCTGTAGATTGCAATTCATTTTATTGATAAATTTGATGTAACAAAATGTAAGCATCGAGATATTGTAAGTTCTCACATTTTGATTATTGATTTTCAATCATTTACAAAAAAACTAAGATTTTTCCATGAGTGACTATTCTTTTATTTATAATGCTCATCCGAGTTATATTGATAATATTTATCAACAATATAAAGCAAATCCAGAATCTGTAGATTCTGCGTGGAGATTGTTTTTTGAAGGGTTTGATTTTGCAGGAAAAGGTAATCCTTCTGCTAATTTAAATGACGGACAAACCGGCGGATTTTCTGAAAAAGAATTTCAAGTTATCGGGATGATTAACGGGTATCGTCGTCGAGGTCATTTGTTATCCAAAACGAATCCGATTAAAGATCGTGACGATAGAAAACCAAACTTAGACCTGGAAGATTACGGCTTAAGCAAAGCAGATTTAGATACACCTTTTATTGCTTCTCGCGAAATCAATATGGCACCTGGTGCTACGCTTCGTCAAATCATTAATCGTTTACAGAAAATTTATTGTGGCAATATCGGTTTGGAAACTTACCAAATTCAAGATAAAGAGAAACGTCGTTGGTTAAGAGAACGTTTAGAAAAATTCAATGATGATGATTATGGTTTATCATTGGAAAAGAAAAAACGTATCTTAGAAAAGTTAAATGGTGCCGTTGGTTTTGAGGATTTCTTGAATAGAAAATACGTTGGTCAAAAACGATTTTCGTTAGAAGGTGGCGAATCTGTGATTCCTGCTTTGGATGCGATTATTAATACCGGAGCGGATTTAGGTGTGGAAGAAATTATCATGGGAATGGCTCATCGTGGTCGTTTGAACGTTTTGGCGAATATACTTGGCAAAACATATCAGCAACTATTCAAAGAGTTTGAAGGACAAGTTCAGAAAGAAGATGTTTTGGGCGACGGTGATGTGAAATATCACTTAGGCTACTCTTCTCAAATAGAAACACCTTCCGGAAAAACGGTTGATTTAAAATTAACACCAAATCCATCTCACTTAGAAGCTGTCAATACAGTAGTTGAAGGTTTGGCAAGAGCGAAAGCGGATATTTTACATACCTCGGATTATGACAAAATCTTACCAATTTTGCTTCATGGTGATGCTGCGATTGCAGGACAAGGTATCATGTATGAAACCGTGCAAATGAGTCAATTAGAAGGTTATTATACTGGTGGAACGATTCACTTTGTAATTAATAATCAAGTTGGTTTCACAACAGATTATGATGATGCTCGCTCAAGTACGTATTGTACGGGAGTCGCAAGTTTAGTAGATGCTCCAGTTTTACATGTAAATGGTGATGATCCTGAAGCGGTTGTTTTTGTTGCAGAAATTGCAATTCAATATCGTCAAAAATTCAATGCTGATTTCTTCATTGATATGGTTTGTTATCGTCGTCATGGACATAATGAAGGTGATAATCCTCGCTTTACACAACCTAAAATGTATGAGGAAATTGATCAGCATCCTGATGTTAGAGAGATTTATAAGAAAGAATTAATCCAGAAAGGAGAGGTAGAGTCAGAATTAGTTGCTAAATTAGAAACTGAATTTAATACCTTTTTGCAGGAACGCTTGGACGAAGTAAAGCAAAAAAACTTGCCTTATAAGTATCAACAACCAGAACAAGCTTGGAGGAAATTACGCAGAACAGCGGATCCAGTTGATTTCATTACTTCGCCGGAAACCGGTGTAGAGCGTAAAACGCTGGATAAAGTCATAAATCATTTATTGAATGTTCCAGAAGGATTTACACCTGTAAAAACGGTTAATCGTTTATTCAAAAACATGAATAAGTATGTTAAGAATAATACTTATGATTGGGCTTTTGCAGAGTTGATGGCTTACGGAACCTTATTATTAGAAGGTAGTGATGTAAGATTAAGCGGTCAGGATGTGAAGCGTGGTACGTTCTCTCATCGTCACGCTGTTTTATTAGATAGAGAAAATTATACAGAATATAATCGTCTGAGTGATATTTCTGAGGAGCAAGGAAAATTTAGAATTTTCAACTCTTTCCTTTCGGAATATGGTGTTTTAGGTTTTGAATTTGGTTACTCGATGGCTTCGCCTGACAGCTTGGTAATTTGGGAAGCACAGTTTGGCGATTTCTTTAATGGTGCTCAAACAATGGTCGATCAGTTTATCATGAGTGCGGAAAGTAAATGGGGGAGAATGAGTGGCTTGGTAATGTTATTGCCTCACGGTTACGAAGGTCAAGGACCAGAACATTCCTCGGCTCGTATGGAAAGGTTTTTACAATCTTGTGCAGAATTTAATGCAACCGTTGCGAATGTGACAAAACCTGCGAACTTCTTTCATTTGATGCGTCGTCAGCAGCATAGAGAATTCCGTAAACCGTTAATCGTCATGTCTCCGAAATCATTATTACGTTTCTCTGAGTGTGTTTCTCCGATTGAGGATTTCATGCCAGGTACGAAGTTTCAAGAGGTTTATGATGATCCGATTGTTGGTGAAGACCAGGAATTGATTGACAATGTGAAAATCGTATTGTGGTGTTCTGGAAAAATCTATTATGATTTATTGAAGAAGCAAAGAGATGAAAAGCGTTACGATGTCGCTATCGTTCGTTTGGAGCAGCTTTATCCGTTCCCGAAAACACAATGTGATGATATTAACAAAAAATATGGCAAAAAAGCAACCTTCAAATGGGTTCAAGAAGAACCTTCAAATATGGGCGCTTGGCAATATATTTTAGCATTCTATCGCAAATATGATTTAGAATTAATTTCAAGAAAATCAAGTGCTTCTCCAGCTACTGGCTATGCTGCGGTTCATAAAGCAGAACAAGCTAATATTGTAGACCGTGCATTTTCTTTGAAGGTAGAAGAAGAAAAATAGTTCGTAATTGGTAGGAACGTAATATACTTGAATACATTACGTCACTACTTATCAACTACCAACTTAATATAATAACCATGAAATATTGGACTTTACTTATTATTGGATTATTATTGTTTACCGATTGTCAGACAGAAACACCTGATAATGAGGTGGAACAAGAAAGCAATGCGATTATTGAAGCCGCACAATCTGATAGTAAAGTAAAAAATTATAGTGGTACAATTGAAGGAAAATTTCCGATAGAAGTTCAATTAGTAACGGAAGGAAATCGGATTCAAGGATTTTATTTATACCGAAAAGGAGAAATTTTATTACCAATAAAAGGAGTCAAAAAAGAGCATAATAAAATCGAATTGGCCGCTTATGACGAAACTGGTGGAACGGTTGAGATTTTTATTGGTGAAATAAATGACAATACGATTTCTGGCGAATGGTTCGATAAAAGAGCCGAAACGACGGCATTTGCTAAATTCTCTTTCGCTGAAACGTCAATGGAATTGCCACAAGAAGATATTTTGGCAATGAAAGGAACGTATGAATCTGAAATCAATGGATACACGAGTGTGGTCGTTATTGAACCGATTGGTAACAAAACAGTTAAAATTCAAGTGATGACGGTTTATGGAAGTTGTACTGGTGAAATTACAGGCGAGGCTTTTATTTATGATTCGAATCATCTGAATTTTTATGGTGAAGAAAATAGTTTTTTAAATATTTATTTTGATAATAATACGGTTTCATTATATGAAATAGCGTGTAGTTATCATCACGGATTCAAGTGTAATTTCAATGGAAAATATACGAAAGTCAGTGACGAATCAAATTGGATAATTAGTGGTTAGTTGATTTGTTAATTAGTAGGTTTGTGGATTGGTATTGACCAAATTAACAAATTGAGAAAATTAACGAATCAACTAATTAACCAAATAATAATAATGAGTGTAGTAGAAATAAAAGTGCCTGTGATTGGAGAATCAATTACGGAAGTAACGCTTTCACAATGGTTAAAAGAAGATGGTGCATATGTCGCACTGGATGAGTTAATCTGTGAATTTGAATCGGATAAAGCGACTTTGGAATTGCCTGCGGAAATAGCCGGTAGATTAATTCATGTTGCGACGGAAGATGATGATTTAGAAATCGGTGCAGTCGTTGCCAAAATTGATACAAGTGTGGCTGCTCCAGGTGGTGGAGATACTCCAAAATCCGCTGCTCCTAAAGTAGAAGAAAAAGCAGAAACTCCTGCTGCTCCAGCAAGTAAAGAAACTTATGCTACTGGTCATCCGGCAATTTCAGCTGAAAAACTATTGAAAGAGAATAGTATTTCTACGGCTGATGTAAAAGGCACTGGAAAAGATGGACGCATCACAAAAGAAGATGCTTTGGCAGCTATCGAAACGAAAAAAGCTGTGCCTACTCCAGCTCAAAAACCTATGCCAAAATTAGAAATGCCAACAGCTCCTATTGTGTCTACTACTTCATTCAGTCGTGGTGTTCGTCGGGAGAAAATGTCTCGTATGCGTCGTACCATCGCAAGTCGCTTAGTGGAAGCTAAGAACGAAACGGCAATGTTGACGACTTTCAACGAGGTTGATTTGACGAATGTAATGGCATTACGTAAGCAATATCAAGAGCGTTTTGTGGAAAAATATGGAATCAAATTAGGTTTCATGTCTTTATTCACAAAGGCTTGTGCGATGACATTGATGGAAATGCCAGAAGTAAATGCAATTTTGGATGGTAATGAATTGATTTACCATGATTTTGCAGATGTTTCAATTGCGGTTTCTACACCAACTGGTTTGGTTGTTCCTGTAGTTGAAAATACAGAATCTTTGAAATTCCATGAGATTGAATTTAAAATTAAAGAATTAGCAGGAAAAGCTCGTAACGGAAATCTAAGCCTTGATGAAATGAAAGGTGGAACGTTCACGATTACAAATGGTGGTGTTTTTGGTTCATTGGTGAGTACGCCAATTATCAATCGTCCACAATCTGCAATATTAGGAATGCACACGATTAAGAAACGTCCTGTGGAAGTAAATGGTGAAATCAAATTACGTCCAATGATGTATTTGGCGTTGTCTTATGATCACCGAGTAATAGACGGAAGTAATGCCGTGACGTTCTTAGTAAAAGTGATTAAACGTTTGGAAGATCCTACAGCGATGTTATTGGATATTTAATCCATAATAAATAAGTAAAATTGATAATAAAAAATCCCGTCAGCGACTTCGCTTGACGGGATTTTTTTATTCGATTGAATACTTTTTTGATATTTACCCACAAATTTTTTCTTGCTCGTCTTAGAAATCCAGTCACTATAAACAAAAAATTAAGAATCTTCTATCAGAATCCATTCTAAATAAATTCATTAAATAAATATAATTTCAAAATATTCATCTTGATTTTTATCTACGCTACGATTCCATTTTAATTTATTATTAGCTAAATATTAAATTAAGGTGAAGGTTTTCTTATTACCTTACATATAATATTTTTAAAAATGACCGAACCTTAGATTCAACGTTCGATAAATTAATCAGATGTTTGACTTTTCTACTATTCAGTACAATACCGAAAATCCGGCTTTTATTTCGATTTTATTGACCGTGATTTGTTCGTTTGTCCTGTCTTCTTTAATAGCGTTTACTTACGAGAAGACATCGAGAGATGTCGCTACGCCGAGTAATTATATTCAAGCTTTGGTGCTTATTGCAATCGTCGCAGCGATGGTGATGCAGGCGATAGGCGACAGTTTGGCGAGAGGTTTGGGAATGTTGGGTGCTTTGGCAATTATTCGATTCCGAACGACGATTAAAAATCCTCGAAATATGGTTTTCATGTTTGCTTCGATTGCTGCCGGTATTGCTTGTGGCGTTTCGGGATTTGTGATTGCTTTTATGGGAACGCTTAGTTTCTGTATCGTTGCCGTAATATTGAGATTTACCTCTTTTAGCCAAGCGAATAACTTGATTGGAACGTTAACTTTTGAATTGCCGAAAGGCGAAACAATGGAATTGATTGAATCCGTTTTAAAGAAATATTGTGAAGGTTATTTATTGAAAAGCTATCGGATTGTCACCACTGGAAAAAAGGAAGGACGAACGGGTTATGATTATCAGGTAAAAGTGAAAAGTGTCCAAAATAGTACAGATTTGGTAAGTACGTTACAAGCGATGGATAATGTAAAAGCTGTGCGTCTAGATTTTGAAGATATGGATTTTATGGTTTAGGGGTTCGCAATCGAACAAATAGTTACTCGTCCACCTGCTTAAAAGTTCTTGATAATTTTTTTTGAGTGTTTTCTAATTTTGGACTTGGCAATTGGACATTCGACTTTGAGTCGAATGTCCAATTGTCAATTTTTCAACTATCAAAGGCTTTTGATTTATTATACTGGTCATCCATTCTTCGACCTGATGGAAAATTATTTTGTAAAATTATAATTCTACTTTTTTTAATAAATATGAAATTAAGATTTTGTTAGATAGAGATTTTGTAAAAAAATATTCCTATCAGGTTCAATCGTTATAAATGAAAAATAATATTAGAAACTCCTCTCCATTATTTCAATTCTAATTTATTTATTGAATATCAATAACATGAAAATATTAAAACGAATAAATATATTATTTATCGCAGTGGTTATTGCAGTGGTGGTTTTATGGAAAATGAATGCACAATACAGCGAAGAAGTATTGCTATTTTATGGTTTTGCGGAAACAAAGGAAACGGAAATTAATCTGGAACATCCGGTTCAAGTAAATCAAATTTTGGTGACGACTGGGCAACGAGTGACGAAAGATACGCCACTGATGGAAGTTGCTCATAATAAGATTCCATTGAAGCTGGAGGAAATCGTGTATGAACAGGAAGAAACGCAACTAAAAAAGCTGACTTGGGAAGCAGATATTTTGGCTTCTATTGATCAAATGAAATCGAAAAAAGCGATTAAGGCAAGTGAAATTAATACAGAAATAGCTCAAATAGAAGCGAAAATAGCTCAAAATAAATCCCTTATAAAAGATTTAAATTCATTTAAAAAAACAGAAAATAAAAAAGTAACGGTCGTTACAGACGCTAAAATCACCGCTTTACGAGAAGAATTAAAAATGGCGATTCAGCCGCTTGAGACTGAAATAAAACGATTAGAAAAAACGCTAAAAAGTAGTAATAGCCCGTATAATGCAAAGTTGAAAAAGCTAAAGACGGAACAAACTTTTTATGAAGATAAAGGTCGAAAATTGAATATTTTTGCTCCGTCGGATGGTTTGATTGGAAACATTCACTGTAAGGAAGCGGAAAATATTTCGTCATTCAAAACGCTGATTACGTTCTATGAAGAAAATCCAACTTTGGTGAAAGGTTATGTTCATGAAAACTTAGTGATTCATGTGAAAGTTGGGGATACCTTGACGGTTTCTTCGAGTCTGATCTTGAGTTATGAAATTAAAGGGATTGTGGTGGGTTTGGGTTCGAGAATTATTGAAATTCCAAGTAGATTACGGAAATATCAAGATATTAAAACTTATGGTCGAGAGATTTTAATTCAAATTCCGTCTGAGAATAACTTTCTCCAAAAAGAAAAAGTTATGTTGCGATTGGACAAACCGATTCAGACAAATGATCGCTTTCTTGATATTTTATTTACATCATAGATAAGATGTGAGATGTGAAATAAAAACCGAAACTATTATA
>CAWVWD010000027.1:0-17391 GCA_963933585.1 uncultured Saprospiraceae bacterium | reverse complement strand
TAGAAAGTTTTAATAAGCTGTTTTCGATTCATTTCGGGAACGGCTTTTTTTGTATACTGTCAAATTTGCCCATTCATACAGCAGGTAGATTTATTTGACAGGCTATGTTAGAGCGAATGAATGATAATCTAAATTTTTGAGTTTCAAGAAACCATATTAAATTTTATTTTTTCATTTAAATAAAACTAAAAATGGATAGAAATTGGTGAAGGTTAGCCTTAGAACAATCAATAATTTTAGCTTTCTCCTATTAGAACTATATAAAAACGAACATTTTACTTTGAACAAGTAGTCATATTTACGTTCAAGGTTTCGGTTATTTCAGAAGTGTCTAACATCTCTAATGATATCGGACTTCGGTTAGAAATTAATAGTGTGTGTGGCAAAATCAATCACTCGTTATTATGCTGTCCTATTTTAGCATTTAATACTTAATACGAATCATCTCTAAATACATTTCTCGCCATCCTTTCCATTCCTTATCATCAAATGAACTATTATGCCAAAGCGTAGAAAAAGTACCATTTACGGCTTTTGTATTTTGAATTAAAGTTAGAATTTCTTCTAATGCTTTTTCAGGCGATAATTTCAAATAATTCTTTAAAGTCACATCCATCACTTGAAAAGGCGTAATTAATAAATTGGTCGCTTTTTCATTTTCCAAATCATACCAAAAATAAGGGGTTGCAATACTTGCACGGAAACCAATTTCGGTTGCATAACCCATTGTATAATCCTCTTTGATTCCTGCTTTGATTAGATTTTGATACGTTTTTGGTGTTTCTAATTTCAGGAAATGTTGTCGGCTACGAATCGTATTTTTTTTAGTGATTTCATCTAGGCGTTTTTTTTCCTTTATCAATTGATTAAAATCAGAATTAGATAAATAAGATGGATGTAAACCAGTTTTGTAGCGTTCAGAAAGCCGAGTTATCAATTTTCGGAAAGCCGAATTATGGGGAGGAATATTTTTATCAAATTGCGAGTAATCGCCCAGAAGGAAAAAATAAATTGGCGAAAGCTGATACTTTTTATGTAAATCATCTAAGAAATCAAAAACGTAAAAAGGATCGTTTTTGAATCCAAACTGAACTTGTAATCGTGCAGATAATGTTGAGAAATTTCCGGTTAAAATGGTTCGGGCATATCCTCCGATTGTTCGCTTGAAACTTCGATTTTTGTAAGCCCAAGCGTAATCAATATCATAAGTTGGTAAAAACGTAAAACTTTGTTTCGGAAATATATATTTTGGATATTTTGCTTCTATTAAATTTTGAATCTTTGAGCAAAGCTGATTTACCAGTGGTGTTTTCAAGAAATTATTTTGATAGGCCAAACTTAAATCTGCCCGAAAACGGCCATGTTTATCTCGCTGCGTTTCGGTATATTCTTCATATCGACTGACGAGATAAAAAATCATTGCGAAAGCATCATAAGATAAAATGGTGTTTTTATTATGAGGAAAAAAGGTAGGAAAATCATCGCTTCTTTGAAGGTCAATTTGTTGTGACGTGATTGTATTTTCAAATAATAAGGCCGTCGAATGAAAATGAACTTCATCCGAAATCGGTTGCTCACAATAACTGATTTTTGGTAAATCAGTCTGGATAAACGTTTGTTGATTATTGATTAACATATAATCAACTTTTAAAACGGTTTGAAATATCAAATTCACCGTATATTGCAAACGAGGAACGGATTTTTTTATATAAATTGCAATCATCATAGAAGGTAATACCAAGCTTCAGCTTGATTATGAAAGAAAGAAAAGTACCAAGCTGGAGCTTGACGTTACTTATTTACGTAAAGTTAATCATTAAAAATCATGGACAACCAGAATAATGGCGGAATGAATCTCGGCGAATTAAGTACAATTCGTAATATCTTGATGGGACAACAAATGGCAGAATACGAAAAGTCATTTAAAGAAGTAAATGATACCATTGATACGAAAGAAGCCGAAAGAAACGAAAAAATAGAAGAATTAGAAAATCGAATCAATGAACGATTCGATAATTTAGATAAAGATATGAAAGATCGTTTTGACCGTTTGGAAGCATTTCTATTGGAAAATGTTCGTCAAATTAATGAACGTATATCTGAAGTGAGTACGTCGGATAAAGCGGACTTAGGTCAATTATTGGCAGAAGTTAGTGTGAATTTATTGGGAAAGAAGTAAATGTGTTTTGTACTGCGAATTTTTCCGTTTTGGCGTGAAAATCTCTCGCAGATTTTACAGATTTTATTAAAAAAGGGATTAATGCTTTCGCATCAATCCCTTTTTATTTTTTCGGCGTATTTCAGTATTTTCTACGTTTTCGGCATTATCAGTGAATCAATCACGTCAGAGCGTTAAACTTGAAATCCGATTACACTAAATTTTCGCTGATAACATCATCTGTAGGAACTGGTCTTGGACCTAAAAGTCTTTCTACATCAGACTTTAACAAAACTTCTTTTTCTAAAAGTTCGTTTGCTAAAGCTGTTAATTCTGCGTATTTATCACGAAGTAAATTTTTAGCTCTATCATATTGACCTTGAATCAAAGTACGAGTTTCGTGGTCAATCATGCTTGAAGTTTCCTCAGAGTAAGGTTTTCTGAAAGTGTTTTTATTTTCCATATCGTAGAAAGAAACATTACCAACCTTATCATTCATACCATAAATCGCCACGATTCCGTAAGCCATTTTGGTAACTCTATCTAAGTCATTTTGAGCACCAGTAGAAATCTTATCGAATACAACGGATTCTGCGGCACGACCACCAAGTGTCATACACATTTTATCCAAAATCTGCTCTTCACGCTCGATATAATTTTCTTTTGGTAAATACTGAGCATAACCCAGAGTACCGATTCCACGAGGAACTATTGTTACTTTCACCAACGGAGAGGCATGTTCTAAGAACCAACCACAAACTGCATGACCAGCTTCATGGAATGCGATAATACGTTTCTCATCTGGTGAGATGATTTTATTCTTTTTCTCTAAACCACCGATAACTCTATCCAAAGCGTGTTGAAAGTCATCCATATCAACCGCTGATTTATTACGACGAGCTGCAACCAAAGCGGCTTCATTACAAACATTCGCAATATCTGCACCTGCAAACCCTGGTGTTTGTTCGGCTAATACTTCTGAGTTAATATCTTCTGCTGTAACGATAGGTTTCAAGTGAACTTTGAAGATCGCTGCACGACCGACAAGGTCTGGTCTATCAATTCCAATTTGACGATCAAAACGGCCTGGACGCAATAATGCATTATCCAAAATATCAGGTCGATTTGTCGCTGCCATCATAATGACCCCATTATCGGAATTAAAACCATCCATTTCTACCAAAAGCTGATTCAATGTATTTTCACGTTCGTCATTTCCACCGTTCATTGCTCCTTTCCCCCTTGCACGACCGATTGCATCAATCTCATCAATAAAGACAATACAAGGCGCTTTTTCACGAGCTTGCTTGAACAAATCACGTACACGAGATGCACCAACACCAACGAACATTTCTACAAAATCAGAACCTGAGATAGAGAAAAACGGTACACCCGCTTCACCTGCTACCGCTTTTGCCAAAAGTGTTTTACCTGTTCCCGGAGGGCCAACTAAAAGTACACCTTTAGGAATTTTTCCACCAAGAGCCGTATATTTTTTAGGCTTTTGTAAGAAATCTACCACTTCCATTACTTCCTCTTTGGCTTCTTCTAACCCTGCTACATCCTTAAATGTAATATTTACTTTTGCGTTTTCATCGAAAAGCGTTGCTTTTGATTTTCCAATATTGAAAATCTGACCACCAGGGCCACCAGCTCCGCCACCCATTCTACGCATAATGAAAATCCAAATTGCAACGATAATTAAAATTGGAAAAATCCAACTTAAAATCGGGGCTAACCAGTTTTCTCTTGTTTCGTATTGTGGATAAACTTGCTCGTTTGTAGGAATTTTAGCTTCTATTTGAATTGATTCAACTGTTTTCGCAAAAGCTTCTGCAGGACCGGTTTCAAAATTATAATGAGGTCCTTCATTTGATTTTCCGAATCGCGTATCTGTAACGTCTTTATAGATTTCTTTGTCTAAAGCCGTTTCTTTCAAATAAACGTAAGCAAATTTTTCATTCACAACTTCCAATTTTCCAATATCTTGGTTTTTTAAGGCAGAAGTGAATACATTTCTATCCATTTTCTTCGTGTTCGGATTCGAAAATTGATAAAAATTAAGTGCTAATAGCATTAAAGCTATAATACCGTAAATCCAATAATAATTAAACTTAGGCGATTTACCTTCTCCGCCTGAATTCTTCTTATTTCGATTTTCCTCAGAATTTTTGTTAAAGTCACCACTCATCGGGCTAAATGTTTTTATATGTTATAAATCTGTTTTCGATTTTAATTTTACAAACTATTCTATTATCCGTAAGAATTCCATACATAATGTAATTTCATTCAAATTTGTTTTGTAAAATATCTTAATAAGAACAACATTAACCCTAAATAAGATAAATCTTTGGTAGAATAAATCCGTTGTTTTATCTAAGAATCGGAATAAATCAAGATGAAGAATCAAAGTAAAAATTCTGTTTAACTAAAACCTTGAATTTTCACCTTGATTTTTTAATTAAAATTTTTCATTTTAATTTTCATCTTAAAGATTCTCATATTTCGTCACTTTTCCATCACTCCAAAGCTGCTCTAAGTTATAATACTCTCTTGCTTCATGATGAAAAACATGAACGACTGTATCGAAATAATCGACTAAGACCCAAACAGAATTTCCTTTTCCTTCAGAGTGAAGCGGTAATTCGTTTCCTTTTTTCTTAACGTCAAATTCGATATTATCAGCGATAGCTTTGACTTGATTTTCATTATTACCGTGGCAAATAATGAAAAAATCGGTAGGTGCTTCTTTTAAATCGCGTAAGTCTATGATTACGACATCTAATCCCTTCTTATCTTGAATTGCATTGATGATTAATTCATTCAATTGCGCTGCAGGTAAGCTTGCCTTGCGGCGTTGTTTTTCTACTTTCTGTGTTTCCAAATTATATTTTTCTTTCCAATTGACAATGCTATTGACCCTTTCAATTTGGCCAATAATAATGATTGATTTAAAATTTTATAATGATATTTTTGGTAATCATTCATAAAGTTACTACAAATATCATTCAGTAATAAAATTATGAGTATTTTTAGTGCGAATCTGATAGAATTATAAATTCTATCTTTAAAATAAACTTCTAATAAAAGGTTTGTTTTCTGATTAAATTCTACGATAAGTACTTTATCAGAAAAGTTATTTATTAATAGTTAATTGGTTATCTATTGATTTAATTTCCTATTTAGACAATTATAACTTAAACAAAGCATTTAACTATAAATAAAACCAAAGCAAATTGAATTTTAATAAGAATACACTTTTTGTAGGAAAAATTATCCACCATTTTGAACAGCTGCTTTCTACAAATGTTTATGCTACTGAATTTGTATCAAAAAATAAACCGAGTGAGGGAACTGTCATATCGGCATCAAATCAGATGGCTGGGCGTGGACAATATGACAGTATTTGGGAAAGTAATGCCAATCAGAACCTCACCCTGTCTATTATCTTGTATCCAACGTTTCTGTTACCGAAGCACCAATTTTGGTTAAGTCAAGCGATTGCTCTTGGCGTTCGCGATTTCATTGCTCAATATATTGATAAAAAGGTTTTGATAAAATGGCCAAACGATATTTATATTGAGAATAAAAAAGTGGCTGGTATTTTAATTCAAAATTCAATTAGCGGTTATAGGATTACTAACTCAGTCATAGGAATTGGTATTAATATTAACCAGAGTGAGTTCGGTTTTGAAGGAAATAGAAAAGCGACTTCTCTATTTTTGGAAACGAATACGATTCGAAAATTAGAAGTGATGCGATATGAATTATGTTGGTATATTGAAACTCGTTATTTGCAATTAAAACGAAATCATATCTATCAGATTCAATCTGATTATATGGATGTTTTGTATCAATATAAAGAACGAAAGGAATATGAATTACCTACAGGCGAAAGGTTTTTGGGAATGATTGTTGGTATTTCGCCAAATGGACAATTAGTCATTAATAAAGAGGAACATTTATTGAAATTTAATATTAAAGAAGTACGATTTTTATAATTTTCACTTGATGATTTACGTATGTTATAATATCAAAAACGATTTTAAACCCCCTAAAAAATGCTTGCTTTAAAGAACAAAATTTTATCCTACAGTAAAGTTAGTAACGAAGAGTTTGAATTTGCATTCCAGTATTATAAGCAGGAACGAATAAAGAAAGGCGATTTATTGATAAAGCAAGGCGATGTTGCAGATACCTTATATTTTATGCAAAAGGGTTGTGTGGTATTTTATGCTTTGATTAATGGCGAAGAGAAAGTCATTGAGTTTTTCACTGAGAATGATATTTTTGGTGATTTCCATAGTTATTTGCGAGAATTACCCTCTAATGGACTTATTCGGGCTGTGGAAGATTCTGCTATTATTAGTATTAAAAAATCTGATTTTGAGCAAATTCTTCAAAAATGTCATGCTTTTGAGCATTTTGGGCGGAAATTCCTGGAAGAACGCCTTTTGACGGTTTTAATCAATTTTCAAAATAATGCGGTCCTTTCTAATGAAGAACGCTATTTGCGATTAATTCGAAAACGTCCAATGCTTTTTCAGCGTGTTCCGCAATACTTAATCGCTTCTTATTTGGGTTTGACGGCCGTAGGTTTATCGAAAATCCGGAAGCGATTGAGTGAGAAATAGATGAATTATAAGCTTTTGAACAGATATATTTTAAGGTTCAGAAACGGTATCGATTTTTAAAACAGATACTGTTTAATTACAATGTGAAACCTTGTTTCTCTTTAAATTCCTTATATAACATTCTTACGATTCCATCGGCAACACCAACTTTTGGAACATAAATTTGTGGAGATTTTGCCCAAGTCATCACTCGCATATAAATATCACTCGCAGGAATAATTACGTCTGCTCGGTCAGGTCTCATATCATAATGACGGATTCGGTCTTCGTAACTAATATCTTTGATTTCATCGTATAAATGAACGATGTTTACAAACGGTAAAGGTTGCCCTTTTGGTAAGCCGTTCATTTTGAAAATTTTACTAATATTTCCACCAGTTCCTATTGACGAAAGTCCTTGAAAATTTTGCGTTTCGGATTTCACCCAGGTTTCCATTTCGTTCCAAACTTCCTTTTTGACCATTTTATTTAACAATCGGATTGTACCAATTTTAAATGACTTAGAAGCATGAATAGCTCCATCATAAAAAACGGAGATTTCGGTACTTCCTCCTCCAACATCAATATATAAATAAGGTCTGTTAGGCGTAAGTTGTCCAGCGATTTGAGTTGCATAAAGTATTTCGGCTTCTTCTTTTCCTTCTATTATTTCGAGGTTAATTCCTGTTTCTTTCAAAATTCGCCTGGTAATTGCTTTTCCATTTTTGGCTTCTCGCATCGCAGAAGTAGCACAAGCACGATAAGCTATGACGTCATGAGCTTTCATTAAATGGCTGTAAGCATGCATTGTGTGCATCACTTGTTCGATTTTTTCATCCGAAAGCTTATGTTGTGTGAACGCATCTAATCCTAAACGCAACGGAAGTCGAACTAAGGAAATTTTTTTAAAATATACATTATCGCCATCTTCTATAATGCTCGAAATTAATAATCGAACTGCATTTGAACCGACATCTATCGCACCGAATTTATGAATTGCCATCTTGTAAACTATGAATTATGAATTATTTATACTTAGTTTACAAAAGTACGCATTTCGATAATATATTAAGGATTTGAAGGGATAATCTAAAGTTAGGTCTATTTTCATCTATTATTCAAAAGCACTTGTCTAAAGCTTTGGTGCAATGATAACCTTTCCGTAAATTAGTTGTCATGTATCTATTTGGAATAAGGAAAAAGAGATATTTGTAGAATTAAAAAATCGAAAATAATATAAAAATGATAAATAAGCAAGGTGGTTTTGGACAGTTTGGTAATTGGAAAAGCCTTTTAGTGATGGCCGGTGTAACGATTTTAATTTTTATTGCTGCCAGAGCTTTTTTAAAAATTCTATATTTTGTTGCACCCGTTTTGATTATTGCAACAGCTATAATTAATTATAAAGTGATTTTAAACTATTTCAAAAGTATCGGAAATATATTTAAAAAGAATCCATTGATGGGCGTTGGTGCAGGACTTTTGAGTGCGTTTTTTTATCCTATTGTGATTGGTTTCTTATTCGTTCAAGCATTACTGTATCGAAAATCGGATCAAATCCAAAAGGAAGTGGAACGAGAAAAAGGAGAATATGTGGAATACGAGGAATTAGAATCTCATGAAGTCGAAACGGATGACTTATTAGAAGAGTTAAACAATAAGAAACAAAAATCGGAAGAGGAGCTGGATTATTGGGATTTGTTGAGTGATGATGAACCTCCGAGAAGATCGTAATGTTTGTAGTATAATTTCATAATGAGGATATGATTTTAAATCATATCCTCATTATCCTCAAAAAGTCGTTGTCCGATAATCGAACTTTCTTAAAACTACGAATCATGGGAATGGATTCCGCAAAACTTTCAAATTCAAATAATCGTAAACTCCAAAACAGGATTCGTAGTTTTGATGAACGAATATTAAGTGCTGAAACTCGAAAAATCCGTGATTTTCCAATGTTTCATCCCAAAGAAGCAACCGCTTTTCGAGTAAAAATTCAGAAAGAAGCGAAACGACAAAAACGATTGAATATCATTATGTTTACAGTTCTTGCTGCTATCGCTTTATGGTTACTGTTTCTACTTAATTGATACCTAAAAAATGGATACACACGTTTGTGTATTTACGAATCCTACACCAAAACACTTTTAAACCTTCAATTATATGCTTTGGAAAACATTAGCTTTTAATGATTTGTCGCTTCAAGAGTTATACGATATCATGGTATTGCGACAATCAGTTTTCGTTGTAGAACAAAACTGTCCGTACTTGGATGCAGATGGAAGTGACCAGAAAGCATTTCATGTTTTGGGTTATGATAACGATGGTGATTTGGTAGCTTATTCAAGGCTTTTAACTGTTGGTATTACGTACACTGATGCGATTTCAATCGGTCGAGTCATTAGTTCTGAAAAGGTTCGAGGTGAAGGTATTGGAAAAACATTGATGAAGTTTTCTATTGATGAAATTTATCGCATTTTCGGCAAGAAGAAACTAACAATTTCTGCCCAATGTTATTTGATTAAATTCTACGAAAATTTTGGTTTTCAAATAGTTGGAGAATCGTATTTGGAAGATGATATTCCACATATTAAAATGGTTATGAATAATTCTTAAGGATGCAGATTTCACGCATTAAAGAGGTAAAATCAAATTTTTCTGTTTTACGTTCATAGGGATACTTTATGACTTTAATCTTTCTGTAGGATTTTTTCTATTCCTTTAAAACTAGAATTTTTTCTATTTCGAATGCTCTAATTTTGATATAATATAGTTTATCATTTATAGAATTAGAAAATCGTTTTATCTTTGTATGATGAAAAAAATTATAATTGCAATTGACGGATTTTCATCCTGTGGAAAAAGCACAATCGCTAATACATTAGCTCAAAAGTTGAATTATATTTATATCAATACCGGTGCAATGTATAGAGCTGTTACGCTTTATTTATTGGATAATAATATTGATTATAAGGATATAGAAGCCGTTAAAAGTGCTTTGCCAAATATTAAAATTCATTTTGATTTTGATGTAGATAAAGGAAATTATACATTTTTAAATGATGTAAACGTTGAGGATGAAATTCGAACAATGCGAGTTGCGAATGCTGTAAGTCCTGTAAGTTCAATATCAGAAGTCCGCCGGGAAATGGTGTGTCAGCAGCAAGAAATGGGAAAAATAAAGGGTGTCGTATTGGAAGGTCGAGATATTGGAACAGTTGTTTTTCCGGATGCAGAGTTAAAAATATTTATGACAGCGGATGTGGATATTCGTACTCAACGTCGATATGAGGAATCTATAAAAAAAGGTCAGGATGTTTCTTTTGAAGCCGTGAAAAGGAATCTTTTGGAAAGAGATAGAATTGACTCTACTCGTAAAGATAGTCCTTTGAAACAGGCAGAAGATGCTCGAATTTTGGATAATTCTAATCTTACGCCGTCGGAACAGTTGAATTTGGCTTATGAATGGACAATGGAGTTGACAGAAGGAAAAATAATGATTTGATTCGTGTTTTTTCTTTTGATTAATGCATTTAATGTTACTGGCTTGAAGCATAATTCCAATTCCATATGTTTCAGTTAGACCATAAATAATTTTTTTTAGCTAAATTTGCGTTAAGTTATTTATGAGAAATTCTAAGACTGTATTTCCAGTTTATTATAAATAATATTTAACGTAACTTTTTGATTTAGGAAAAGTATCGAAATACTAAATTATAGATTCATAAATAGAGTTCATATCGTTTGAATAATATAATTATTGTCATTTAATAGGTTGACAACTAGTTATTAAGCAACTATTATTTATTTTTATAGTTGTCATGATAAGTTAGTTTTGGCTGCTTATTTTAAATAATTTCATCAGAACTGGTGGACTTTTATTCAAGTGATATTAAATTAAAAAAATATAACAGAACATTATGAAGTTCACAAAACAAATATTCTGTACGATACTTTTTACATTATTTTTGGGAATTGGAGTAATGAATGCACAGATTCGTGTGGTTAATGAGGATGGTGATGTCATTATTTTGATGAAAGATGGTAGCTGGAAATATGAAAATAAAGCGAAGGAAGCTAAACGAATAGATAAAAATGCTCCGGTGCCTAAAAATATAGTTCCTGCTTCTACTCAAAAGCCTTCTAAAAAGGAAATAAGTACGAAAGATAGAAGTACTAAAAATCCAGATAGGAACTCCAAAAATATAAAGTCTAAAAAGACAAGTGCGAAGCAGACAAAAGTAAAGTCGAACAAATCCAATAAACAAAAAAGTACGAAAAAGACTAAGAAGCGAAAAGCAATGGTTTATTTAGTTCCAAAACGAGCACGCAAAATTAAATCTCCTGTGGTTGAGGAGTATAATTGTGAATATTCGATGAAAGAACGAGATGAATTTACCAATAAACTCAAAGTAGCAACGAAGCCACAAGCATTCTTTTCTTATACACAAAAGGATTTAAGAGAATTCATGCGTGAGGATGATTATTTGACTTGTACAGGATATTTAAGTCGAGTAATCGGAATGACAATTTTGAATGTGAAATTCGAAATGGAATCGACGATGGCTAAACAAGAATACGGTGAAATCGCTGCTGGTACACAGTTATTGGTGAAGTTACTTGACGGTGAAACGGTTATATTGACTTGTCAGGAAAGCGATAAAGGAATGGTGGATGAAATTAATGGAAAGACGATTTATAGAACATACTTTAGTATGGATAAAGGAGAACTTAAGAAGTTACAGAAGTCGGAAGTGATTAAAGTAAGAATGTTGTGGTCGATTGGTTATGAAGATTATGAAGTAAATGAATTAGATTTCTTTATTAATCAGCTTAATTGCTTGGAACAAGTGAAGGGTTAGGTAAGGATTGAAGGTTAAAAGAAGAATCGGAATAATATTCAGGTAAGATGTAGTTTGCAAAATGTGAGCTACATCTTATTTTTTTTACGATTGTTCCAAACATTCCGTAGTTTTGTTAGTACTCAAAATAAATTTATTATGTTCAAAGATAGTCATCAGGAATTAACTACAAAACGTGTTTTAGGTCTAAAATTACCAACTGATCCTCGCTGGGTAAATTTAGCAGAAATGGACTTAGGTGAAATACTTACAGATCATGCTTATTGTGAGCAGAAAGCAGCAACTTCTTGTATTTCATTGATTCAGCAGTTTCCCGAAAAAGAAAATCTTGTGGAAGAGTTGGCACCGATTGTCACGGAAGAATGGGGACATTTTCGGGCAGTTCTAGCAGAAATGAAAAAGCGAAACTTGAAACTTGGAAGGCAAAGAAAAGACGTATATGTCAATAAATTATTAGCTTTTCAGAAGAAAGGTGGAAGCCGAGAGGAACGATTATTGGAGAAACTGTTAGTATGTGCCTTAATTGAGGCGAGAAGTTGTGAGCGTTTTCGTCGATTAGCATTGGATATTTCGGATGATAAATTAAAATCGTTTTATTATAAATTGATGATTTCGGAAGCTGGACATTATCGCTTATTCATTCAGTTAGCCAAGTCATATAATGATTCTGAAAAAGTAGAAAAACGATGGGAGGAGTATTTGGCTCAAGAAGTAGAAATTTTAAAAACCTTAGAAGTTCGAGGAGATAGAATTCATTAATAATGAAAGTGGAATCATTAGCTATAAATTATTTGACACTTTAATTTTTCTTTAGAAGTTTGAGGATTTTTTCAGAATGTCTTCTCTTTGATTATAAATTAAAATATGAAAATAGGTACACCCATAACGACTTTTCAACAGAGATATATTCTCCCTTTTCTTGGTGTATTAATGGTTGCTATCTCCATTTTTGTATGGATAACATTACAGCAACAAGCGAATTTATTAGATAAAGAATTAGAGAAGAAGGGCAAATCAGTTGTAGAAGATTTAGCTGAAATTAGTAATATTAATATCCTTTTGGAAGATATGGAAAGTCTCGCCGGTAACCTTTCTCAAATCGTAGTGAGCGATGAAGATATTACCAATGCAGCGATTTTCAGTACGGATGGTGCTTTGTTGTTAAGTAATAATGAAGAATCTTTTACGATTCCTCCTCAAGTTAATTTAAAGCAATATCGTGGATTTAACTTAGATACAGAATGGCTTTTTGTAACACCGATTTTTGATAGAACGGATAATCAACTGGGAACGGCTGCGATTCGACTTTCTCGGATTCGGGTTTTGAGTATGTTACAAGAATCTGCAACGAAACTAATATTGACCACAATTCTTATCACATTTATTATTACTGGCGTTGTATATTGGTTATTGACTCGAATCCGCTCGATGGCAGATCAAGAAATCAAACGAGCGAAGGAAATAGAAACAGCTTACAAGAAATTGCAAAACTTACAATCGGTATTGCGTAAAGCGAATGAATCGTTGGAAGAAAAGGTTAAGAATAGAACGAAAGCTTTGCAAAAAACGAATCTTGAACTACAACAAGTTAATACGGAATTAAAGGATTTTGCATATATTGTTTCACATGATTTAAAAGCTCCGCTTCGAGCTATTTCTTCCTTGACGGAATGGATTATCGAGGATTATGAGGAATCCTTTGATGAAGATGGAAAAGAGCAATTGAGTTTATTGAAAAGTCGTGTGACGAGAATGTATCAACTCTTGGAAGGCATATTGAGATATTCAAGGATTGGCCGTGGACAGGAAGAAAAAGAAGTGTTGGATTTGAATGAATTAGTGAGTGAGGTAATTAGTGCTTTATTACCGGTAGAAGGTTTTAAAATTTCCATTATTGGTGATTTGCCGCCGATTTTTGCAGATAAAACGAAAATTTATCAAGTATTTCAGAACATCATTAGTAATGCGATTAAATATAATGATAAACCTGTCGGTGAAGTGAAAATTTGGTGTGAAACAAATGAGGAAAACGGATTACATTATTTTACGATAGAAGATAATGGAAAGGGAATCCCCGAGGAAGATTTCGAACGAGTATTTAAGATTTTCCAAACCTTAGAAGCAGATAAAAACTCAGCGGAAAATACTGGAGTTGGTTTGACATTGGTACAAAAAATTATTAAAAAATACGGTGGAAAAATATTCGTATCCTCAAAAGTTGGTGAAAGTACCGCTTTCACTTTTTCGCTTCCTCCTGTTGCGGAAGATTAACTCATCTAGTACCGTATACATTTAAGCATCAGAAATCTGTAATTAAAAGTCCTCCAAAGTCTTCTCCAAAGTCTTCTCCAAAACACGAAAACGTCAAAAAGTATCTTTTTAACAAAAAAACGTCTAAACGAAGTAATTTCAGTATAAGATTTTTTCTAATATCACGTTAAGTATATAAGAAATTGTGCGAATGATTTCACATTATAAGGAAAATTAGAAAAAAAATAAACTTCGTGTTATGAAGACTTTCAAATTTTTGGCTGCATTAGCTATCTGTACATTCTTCGTACAATCAGCATTGTCACAAAAAGTAAATCAAATCAAAAAATCAGCATCTGTAAGTAATTTGATTGCGACAGTTGCACCTGAGACAGAAATTCTCACGGCCTGGGAATCATTAGTTCTTCAAAAACAAATCAAATCTTACTCACAGGCGGAACAGTTAATGGAACAAACGATGCAAAAAGCCTATTTACAAGGTAATCGCTATCTTGGTGCGTCCATTACAAGGACGGCTTTTTATAGTACTTTGGCGGTAGAGTTAAGTAAGGAAATTGCGAATATGAAATTGGCACTGCGAAAAGAAATTCAATCAAATATTACGGAAAAGAATTTTAAGTTAAAACCGGATTCAAGGGATTTGCAGCGTTTAGCGGGAATTGGAAAAATAGACCTTGATACACAGCGAAAGCTACGCTTCAATTTAGTTAATAAAGCTCAATCTGTCTTATCAATAGTTTCAAGTATTATAACTTCAAAAGCTCATAGACCCGCAACGACAGGAAATAATAAGCAACAAATATCACCAAATATCTTTTTTGCAAATGATGTTATTATTTCAAACGGAGGCGTAATCAAAAGTAAAGAACAATTAAGTGTTTATTTGAGTCGATTGGAAAAAGCGTATGTTATCGCTGATATAAATTTGAAAGCATCTGCTTCTCAATTGCACAATATGACAATGACACAGCAACAAATGGCTCAAAACGAATCAACATTGAAGACTAAATTATTAAAAAAGGCTGCTTCGATTATTCATTAAATAATTGTCTATTATTTGATACCCTACGTAATGAGAAAATATAAAATTAAGGCGTAGGTTATTTGTCTCTTAAAATCTCTCCCGTCACTAACGCAGCATTTGAGTAATAACCAAATTATGAAATCATCGAGAAATCAAATAATTTTATTATTTATGAATACATTCCACTACTTTTAATATAGTCCATTACAGAATCGGCGACTAAATACCGAATTGATTTTCCTTTATTTAAGCATTTACGAATAAAACTGGCAGAAATTGCCATTAATGGAGCTTCAAAAACTCGGACATTTTCGTGAGTTTTCAATTCACCCAAATCATACTCTGGGCGTTGGTAAACATAAATTTGATAATCTCTTAAAAGTAATTCGTAGTTTTTCCATTTGTGCAGCGTTCTGAGGTTATCGCCGCCCATTATCAACACAAATTCTTTATTCGGATGCTTTTCGGAAAGATAAGTCAGTGTATCAATGGTGTAAGAAGGTTTTGGCAGACTGAATTCAATATTTGAAGCACGTAATTTCAAATTATCGCCAATTGCTAAATTCACTAAATGCAATCGGTCATAATCATTTGCTAATGTTGATTTCTTCTTTAAAGGATTATGTGGAGAAACGATCACCCAAAGTTCATCCAAATCACCAAATTCTACAAAGTGATTTGCAATAATTAAATGACCAACATGGATCGGGTTAAAAGAACCAAAAAATAATCCTACTTTCATAATTGTAAATAGTTGATTTCTTATACGAATTCGTATAATTATAATGGCGAAGTTACAAAAACTAAAAAGAGGTTTTGCCATTTGGCAAAACCTCTTTTAGTATTAATAGTTTTATTATCGTTTCAATCATCTAGGAATGACGAAATATATTTATAACAACTTTCTTGGTGTAAACTTCGCACGACTAATATATGCACTTGGATATTGCGTCTTAATTAAAGCTAATAATTTAGCAGCTTCCATTTTCGTATTGTAAGCACCGGCTTGCAATTTGAAAAAAGGACGAGCATAAATCCAATCTATCGGAATACTGGAGAAGTTTCGTAAAAAGTCAGATTTAACAGCAGTCACCTTTGCTCTATCAGTCGAAGACATAATCATCACACACCAGCCATCCACTTTTTGAATGTTTTGATTGAATGTTTTATGACGATTCAGAGCTGTTTCGATTTCTGCATCTTGCACGATATTAATAATACCTTGCTGTGCAAATACAGTTTGAGCAAAAACCCCTAAAACTACTATTAAAATTAATCTTTTCATTATTCGATGATTTGCAAACTTCGAGAAGCTCCGATTCTACTTGCACCAGCTTCAATCAATGCTAGAGCTTGTGCTCTCGTATGAATTCCGCCCGATGCTTTTATTTTAATCTCAGCATTAATATTATGCTTCAAAAGTCGGATGATTTCCGGTGATGTATTTACACCATTGAAGCCAGTTGCTGTTTTGACGTAATTTACTTCATTTTCGTTACAAATTTTGCATAATCGTTTAATTTCTTCTTCCGTCAGTAAAGCCGTTTCAAAAATTATTTTAACAATTTTACCTTGCAAATGTGCCACCGTGGTTAAGCTATTTATGTCATTTTTGACATAAGACCAATTTTTATCCTTTATCGCAGCAATATTTACGACTACATCTATTTCGTCTGCACCTTCTTGAATCGCTCTTTTTGCTTCTTCTACTTTTGCAGGAGTCGCCGCATAGCCCATTGGAAAACCAATAACCGTAACAATATTTACCGATGTTTCTTCTAATAGTTCAGTCGCCAAGGAAACAAAATAAGGTGGTACGCAAACACCACTAAAATTATTTTCGACAGCTTCTTTACATAATTGAGTAATGGCTTTTGTGTCCGTATCAGGTTTTAATAATGTGTGTTCTATATATTGAGCTAAAGTGATTGCTTCTATATTCAATTTAATATTTTTTTATGTGTAACCCGTTATTAATTAACGAATTGTATTTTGAAAAGGTTCGTAATATACTAAAACATTACGCTTTTAAAGATGTACTTATGACCTAAATTTTTATCTGTCTTAAATTCAAGATCGTAAAGCTACGACCATAAACGGAAATAAAAGAGGTTCTTTCAAAAAAAATCTAATATTCAATCATGAAAATTACATAGAGGATGGATATTTTGAGCGTTTGAGAATGTAATAAGCTAGAGAAATCAAAGTAAAAATGAAATCTATATTTTGGATATTGCCTCGATAATTCGATTGTGCAAAAAAGCGATAAAATAGCCATGAAAAAATATATCTTTGCAACTATGAAAATGCACATTTTTACTTTTTTGAAGGGTATGGCAATGGGAATTGCCGAAATTATTCCGGGGGTTTCCGGCGGTACAATCGCTTTTATTACAGGCATTTATGAACGTTTATTAGATGCTATTAAAAGTGTCAATCTGTCATTAATTAAAACTTTGAGAG
>CAWVWD010000026.1:0-17416 GCA_963933585.1 uncultured Saprospiraceae bacterium | reverse complement strand
CAAATGTACAACATTTTATTTCTAAGTTCCAAACGCTTTTTGAAATATTATTAAGAAATATTAAACTTATTCTATGAAATTAAACTATTATACTGAAAGTCAACTACTTCTGAAAAAAAACTTTTTTCATTTTTTTGAGAAGTACCACGAATACCATCGTTTTTAGTGAAAAATTCCCTTTTTATCCAAAAATAAATTAATAAGCAGCTTCGATTAAAATCTCAAATTTTGCAGAATCGGCGATATCTTCAGTGATAATTAGTGCATTTCCTATCCAAATTTCTTCTAATGATGGATGTTCAACAATTTTTTCATCAATCTCCATCAAAGGTTGATGTCGTAAATCCAAATATTTGAGGTTTGGAAGATTCAAAATCGTTGGAGGAATGCTTTCCAGATTTCCATATTGCCAAATAATGGTTTCTAATTCTGGAAAATCGAAGATTGATTCAGGAAAATTCGTAAACTCTAATCTTGGTAAAGTCATTTTTGAATCCTTAATAAAATGATGATAGATTTTATCTTTTTCAATCTTTCCTGTTTTTTCTAAAAGTAAGGTTAGTATTCGGCTTACTTTCGTTGGTTCAGAGACCGTCATTCCGGTTAGAATATTGGATAAGTTATATTTTGGTTTGTTTATGGCTTCTATTTGTGCTAACCTTTGATAATAATTCCAAAGCCATTCAATTCCATTTTTTTCTAATGTAAACCCCGACAAAATCGTTAAACCTAACTCCACGTTTGCTTTATCAGAACTTGATAATAAGTGTTCTATTTTTTCAAGTTCCTGCTTTGAAATGCTCATAGTGAAAATTTAATAATAAGTATGAATCGGAGGATAACTTCTATTTCTAAGATTAATTTCATTCTCAATCAATCGTCCGATATATTCTTGTTTTTGGATTCCTCCGAATTGACGATATAATTTGAACAATCCAACCAAAAAGAAAACGATAGAAATTGGAAACAAAATAACCACTTTAGGCAACCATAAATTACTCGTTGTGAATAAGGCAATAATTCCAATAATTAGCCAAATCGGAGAAATTGCTCCAAGCCAAATTAACTTTTTAAATACTTGACGATGAATTATCTGTCTCGTGCTGCATTTTTTTTCTAGTTCATAGAGATAATCTGTCGTATAATCGCTTAAATCATAGAAAAGTATGCAGTCTAATTCATTTGCATAATCCTTTTCGATTGATCGAAGATAGTTATCTATTGATTTTCCTTTCATTGTTTAGTATTAATTTTACGCAAACTTAATACATCATTTATTTTAAATCTCATTTTCAATATTAATTTTTTGAGTACTGTGGTTAAGGTGCATTTTAGGATAAATTAAAAGCTTGCATTTTGCTATTAAATTCCGATGTGATATTATTCGAATGTAAAGTTTTGTAGCATTGTGAATTCTATTTTGGAAGCTCAAAGTTTATTGTAGAACCGCAATCGAATTTGGTGTTTCTAGATATTGAAATGATGGAGAGTAATGATTTGTATTTGATTAATCTGATTCAGATTAATCAAATACTATATAAGGTTTCGAAGTTGAGATTATCTTAAGAGATAAAATCATTATCGATATCGCAAGAAGGAAAAAAGATTGGTTTTGGAAGGATTGAATAGTGTTTAAATTGTCGCTCAAACGTAATTGGAATATGGATTTAGCAATTTGAAATGGATTAAATGAGTTTTAAACTTATCTATATTAAATTTGTTTTTCAATCGATAAATTTGTGTTCTCTTTACGAAAGTAGGTCATGGCTGAACGATAAAATGCAACTCGTAACTGGCAATTCGTAACTCTTTCTTATATTTACAATAATTTTTAAATTCGAGGTTAAATTACGGCTGAATGGTAAAAACTATAGTTCGTAACTCGAAAAATTCGCAATTCAAAAAAATGGAAATAGCTATATTTGAGCCAATTTCAACTGGTGACGGAAATATGTTTGGGTTTATCGCTTTCGGTGCAATTTTGTGTTTAGCAATTGGACTTTGGGGATTGAAGATGAAGCAACAATTGGCCTGGATGCTTGGATTTTTTGGTGTCGTTATTTTAGGTGGAAATGCTGCTTTTATGAAATTTTCAGAAAGTTATGTCACGCCAATTACTATTTATGAAAATAGGGTAGATACCCCAAAAGGAATCGTGGATTTTGATGATTTGCTTTCGGCAAGAATTGTGACGGAAGGATTGGAACTAAAAACGTTCAGTAGCGAATCACCTGAGAAGGTCTTGATTTTAGAGCGTAGAAACCAAAAAGGTGTTTTATTGGCAGAAAGCCAATATCCAATTATTCAAATTAAACAAACAATTGATCAACAAATAGCGATTCATAGAGCAAAATAGTGCTAGTATTTTACCAAAATGGAGCGTATTGTTATCTCCACATAAAAAAATCACAAAACGTGAGGATGTTTTGTGATTTTCAATTTCTACCCAAAGATAGTTGCAATCGTACTTTTGAATCTGGTAAGCCTTAACTAAAAGTTTTTTTCTTGAATGATATGCTTATAAGCGGTTCTTCCTGCGAAAATAACTCCTAAAATTAAGGTGTAAGTTAATGTTGCCGTCATGCTGACAAAGTTTAAAGGTTCGATAAATATATAATGTATGTAATCAAAGGTAGCAAACAAAGCCTGTAATAAAAACAAAATTGAAACAATTTCGTCCTTTTTTACGTTACGCTGTGTTTGCTAAAACGCACTTGACCTATTACAACGATGATGTTTCTTTTTTCGCTGCCTTTCCTTTAATCTGTTTCCAATACGCAGTTTTACGCATGTAAGTGAAAGAAACTAAATCCACATTTTTTATCAAATGTTTCATCAAAAAGTTTGATAAGTTTTAGCAACTTAGTGATAAAATAACTAAACTCTTACCGTACATCCGTTATAAATTCTTATTTTTGAAGTTCATGAAAGCGAAAGCTTTCTTAATATATAGATACTGATAATAAAAGGATTGATAATCAATAATGGCAAAAAAGAAAACTTTAAAACACGAGGCAAACGCAGCGAAGACTGATGAGCGGTATTCCAAACTTTTGGGATTGATGATGATGATGATGGCATTGTACCTTTTTGTCGCTTTCGTTTCTTATTTATTTACATGGAAAATGGATCAAGATATCGTGATGCGCGAATCTTGGGGTTTTCTATTTGATACTGGTATGAGAGTAGATAATATGCTCGGTCGATTAGGAGCAATGGTTTCGCATTTATTTTTCTATAATTTATTCGGTATTTCCTCCTTTATTTTTGTGTATTTATCTGCACATTTTGGTTGGCAACTAATGACTGGTCGGAGTCGTGACGGCTTTTTACAAATTGCGGCATACCTTATTATAATTGTATTATGGTCAGCGGTTCTCGTTGAATTCTTGTTTGGTGATGGTGCATTTCCGGTCGGAGGTTCATTTGGAAAAGCAGTTGAAATATGGTTACAAGCTCTTTTAGGAAAGGTTGGATTATTTCTACTTTTCTTCTTTTCCATTATCGGAACGACTATTTGGTTCCGGTTCGATGACTTTAATATTTCGAGTTTTTCCGAATTACAATTTGAGTTTTTAATTCGTTTAGAAAGTGTATTACCCGAATCTTTGAAAAAACATATTCAACTTTCGGATAGAGCGAAGGATTATCGAGTTCAGAAGAAAAAAGAAAATACTCGACAAAATACGGACAACGCTCAAACTGAATCGTCTAAAAAAGCAAAAGTAAGAGCAGAAGCGAAAGCTAAAAGAAAAGAGCTTGAACTTGAATTGCAAGAACCAATCGAAAGTGGACAACAGTTAGAGTTGGAGTTGAGTAAGGATAGTATAAAACCAATATCGAAGGATACTTTACAAGTTGGTAATGATGATGCGTTAGAAATCGTGGATAAAGAAATAAAAACTGGACACGAACCACAGATTTCTGTCACGGAAGAGAATAAATCACACGTTGAACCTTATGATCCAACGTTGGATTTGTCTTCATACAAAAGACCAACTGTTGAATATTTGGAAACGTATGATGAGTATAAGGTCGAGATTGATAGAGATGAGTTAGAAGCGAATAAAGATCAGATTATTGAAACACTTCTGAACTATAAAATTGAAATTATAAAAATTAAAGCGACAATCGGTCCAACGGTCACGCTTTATGAAATCGTGCCAGCTCCTGGTGTTCGCGTGTCTAAAATCAAAAATTTAGAGGATGATATTGCCCTAAGTTTATCGGCTTTGGGTATTCGTATTATCGCGCCGATTCCTGGTAAAGGCACAATAGGTATTGAAGTTCCGAATAAGCAAAAAGAAATGGTGGCGTTACGTGATCTTTTGACTGTTCCTAAGTTTACAGAAGCAAAAATGGATTTACCAATTGCCTTAGGTAAGACGATTGCAAATGAAGTTTTTGTGGCAGATTTAGCAAAAATGCCCCATTTATTGATTGCTGGTGCAACGGGTCAAGGTAAATCAGTCGGTATTAATATTATTTTAATGTCCTTATTATATAAGAAACATCCTTCGCAAGTTAAGTTGGTTTTGATTGATCCAAAGAAAGTGGAGTTATCGCCTTACAGCAAAATTGCGAATCACTTTTTGGGTTATTTACCGGGTTCTCCAGAGCCGATAGTTACAGAAACAGAACGAGTTGTGGGTACATTAAATTCGCTTTGTATTGAAATGGAACAACGTTACGATTTGATGAAAAAAGCACAATGTCGTAATATTAAAGAATACAATCAAAAATTTGTTAAGCGGCGTTTGAATCCCGAAAAAGGTCATGTTTTCATGCCTTATATCGTATTGGTGATTGATGAGTTTGCAGATTTAATTATGACAGCTGGAAAAGAAATTGAGTTACCGATTGGTCGTCTGGCTCAGTTAGCTCGTGCGGTCGGTATTCATTTGATTATTGCGACTCAGCGACCTTCTGTAAATATTATTACCGGTGTAATTAAAGCGAATTTTCCAGCTCGAATTGCTTTTAAAGTTTCGTCTAAAATTGACTCCAGAACTATCTTGGATGGAAGTGGAGCGGAACAATTAATCGGTCGAGGTGATATGTTACTTTCTGTCGGTGGAAATGTGATTCGTTTACAATGTGCATTTGTTGATACACCAGAAGTTGAAAAAGTCATCAATCATATTGCGGAACAACAGGGTTATCCGGAACCTTATTTTTTACCGGAATACTCTACGAACGATGAAGAAATGGGTGCAACTGGTATGAAATATTCTGACTTAGATGAACTCTTTGAAGATGGTGCAAGATTATTGGTGGAAAATCAACATGGTTCTACTTCTATGCTTCAAAGACGCTTGAAATTAGGTTATAATAGAGCTGGTAGAATTATGGATCAGATGGAAGCTGTCGGTATTGTTGGAGCAAATCAAGGTAGTAAGCCTCGTGAAGTTTTGATTCATGATATTATTGAATTAGAACGTTATTTAGAACAATTAAAATCGATGTAAAATCTAATTTGTTGATGCCTTTATTTCAGTAAATACATCAACAAGAATTATAAAAGTTATATATTATTATATTATTGTATATGAATAATTAGTCTGTTGTTATAAATATTATTTTGTGTTTTTAATGAAAAAAAATAAGCTCACAAAAATATATATAAATTGACCTTTTTTAGTCAGATAAATTTTTATTAATCAATTGCCGTTACTTATTTAGGTTAATTTAACCTAAATAAGTAACGACTTCACTTTCTATCATCAAAAGATGTCGTTTAATCCATGCTATATAACACAAATATTTTCTTGGTATAGATTTTGGTTCATAAGATTTATATGTAATATATCCTTAATATTTTTAATAATATATCAACCTTAATATTTAATATTATCATTTTAAATCATAGGTTAGTAAGTGAAGGAATATCTACATTATTAAAATGGTCTTAGTAAATGCATACAATAAAAACACACCTTAAAACGTAAAAGACATGAAAAAATTAATTTTAATTTGTTTGTTATCTACTGTTAGTATGGGCTTATTCGCCCAGAAATCATTAGGACAAGCAAAATCAGGTAGTGCTGATAAATCGGACGCTAAATCCATTGCAATTCTCAATAAAGTTAATAGCAAATATGCTTCTTATAAGTCTATGCAATTAGATTTAGAAGTGACGATTGAAGATGGAAAATTAAAGGAAGAGATTCCAGGTAAGGTTTCTGTTCAAGGAAACAAATTCAGAATTGACTCTAAAGACCAATTGATTATTTCTGATGGAAAAACAAACTGGATCTACCTGAAAGAAGCGAAAGAACTTCAAATTAGCAATCCTGACCCTGATGATGTTGCGATGTTCTCATCTCCTGATAAATTATTAAAATCTTATCAAAAAGATTTTATTTCAGCTTATGTAGGACCAGTAACTTACAGTGGAAAAATAGTCGATGTGATTGAATTCAAACCAAAAGATCGTAATTCAGAATATTCTAAAATTCGTGTTTATATTGATAAAACGAGTATGAATGTTTTGAAAATTAAAATCTTTGACAAAAGTAATATTCATTATTCTATCGAAATCAAAAAATTCGTAAAGAATCCTTCACTAAGTGAATCTCACTTTAAATTTGATGAATCAACCGTATCGAAAGAAAATATTATTCGATTGAACGACTAGAGTTTGGGTTCAACTAACAAACAGAGAAAAGACTAGATTATAGGAAGGCTACTCAAATTTTGAGTAGCCTTTTTTTTTATTTTTCTGAATTATACGTATTTTTAGATTATGATTTCGCTTTCATAACTTGCTTAGAAATTATTTTTTTGCCATCGGAGATTTGTAAATAATATATTCCTACCTGTAGACTTCTGAAATCTAATATCGTTTCTAACTGTTCGGAATCGATATCTATGAGACTAACTTGATTTCCTGCTGCATCCAAGACAAGTACTGTAAATGCTTCGGTCACTTGACCAAAGTTCAATTTTATAAAATCTATTGTTGGATTTGGATAGATTTGAATATTATCTTGCCACCTATTTTCTACAATTCTCACCACATCATCTTTAATAATCTCTTTTATTGCATGAAATTGCCAATCTTGAATTCGGCTGTGTTTGAAATTATTCATGTAATTTAAAACGCCATAAATCGTGTAATTATCGTCATTGTTCGTATAAAAAATAGTGCTTCCACTTTCACCAGATCTTGCCGCATTATAATTAGGAACGTAAAGCGTAGCTTCATTATTAGACTGATTTTCACGAAAGTCTAATTGACCAAAAGCATGATATAATGTATCGCCATTGTAAGTGATTTCATCCTCAAAAAGCGGTTCGCCAGGATAGCTTAGCTTATGAAAGTTGTTATTTTCAAAAAACGAATCGTCCTCATTATATCCAATTCCCAGCCAACCAGTCATTTCTCCAATCGGTTTCTCCAATTCTAAAACCATCATATCTTCACCATCTGCAGATTGCCAATTTTCGAAAAAGTAAATTCGATGGACTTGTGCGGCAGGAATATTTGTTTGGTTCTCGCCGTCATCAAAAGTCGGATAAGCGAAAATACTATCATAGAGCACCTCATTTGGATTTTTCATATCAATAAAACAATGTGCTGCCGTTAAAACATGACGACGACTTATCATCATCGCAGAACAACTATGAAATGATTCGCCATTATCTTGAATTATTAACTTAATCGCTGTCCGAATAGGATAGTCAATAACTTCAAATGTGGATTGAATTGATGATTTTTGTGTGAATTTAGTGGATTCGTAAAGGTTATCAGTCGGTTGAGATAAAGGTAAATTACTTGTATTTCCACTATAAATACCTTTAAAAAAAGATGTTCTATCTGATAAATTCGATGTCTTTAAATCTTGAGATTGCCAAATGGATTTTCGTTTCGTTTCTACATCATAAGCGATAATATTCTTTTGTTGGGCTTGTGAAATACCTGAATTACAAAAAAATAATGATAAAAATACGAACGGTAGAGGTTTAAAGAACATAATTTTTTAGTTTGATTTATCTATTTTGGGTTTTCGATAATTTCTGCAAGTAACGACTTTTCAAGTCATCGAAAAAGACTGAAACAACTGCAACAGTTGAAGTATCTAGTACCGAAACCTTTGCATATTCGAGTTTTATAGAAATTATTAAAGAGCCTTTATTTTTATATTTTAAATTTATTATGACGCTCTAATTTTTAATTATTTGATAATTTAATAAACGCAAATAAGTTTTGAAACGTAAGATTTACAAAAATATTTAATTTATACTGAATATTAATCAAATGAAATGAAAGTAGTAATATGGTCAACTAAAATGTTAATTAAGCTAAAAAGTAAATAATAGTCCTTGAAGTTTGGAATTTTGTTGTAATTTCAGCTTTAACAAGCCGTAAAAAAATATCAATTAAAAGTCAAAACCGAAATTGTGAGTACCTATTCCAGAAATAGCAGACGAGATGCCAAATCTAATTTGGAGTTGTTGGAGCGAGATCTTTCGCTTAAGCAATTGCAAATCAATCGTTTATTGGAAGTAACTCAAGCCATTAATAATAACCTTTCCTCTAGTGCTTTATTCAAAATTTATCGCTCCATTTTAGGATGGGAAATGAAAATTGATAAAATGGCACTTTTCATTCGGGACGAAGAGGATTGGACGTGTGCGACAGGAATCGGTTTCGATGAATTACAACCATTAGATTTTATCGGGTATGAATTATTGCGATATGATAGAATGACAAATCTGTTGGATAGTAAACATCCGATTATCAGTGGATTTGATATTATTATTCCAGTTTACCACAAGAAACAAGCTATTGCTTTTGCGTTAATTGGTAACTTGGATTCGGATGAAGACATGTATGAAAAAATTCGATTCATTACTACGATTACCAATATCGTCGCTGTTGCGATTGAAAATAAGCGATTATTTAAGAAGCAATTAGAACAGCAAAGTATCAAAAAGGAAATGCAACTGGCAAAACAGATGCAAAATCTTTTGATTCCACTTGAGCTGCCACACAATGAGTTCTACGAGTTAGACGGTATTTATATGCCACATTCAAGTGTCGGTGGTGATTACTTTGATTTTATCAAATTCAATGAAGAGGAGTTCGCGTTTTGTATCGCTGATGTTTCGGGAAAAGGGGTGGCTGCCGCTTTATTGATGGCAAATTTTCAAGCGAATCTACAATCGCTCATCGTTCAACGTTTGAAAGCGGAAGACTTCCTTCAACGATTGAATGAAAGTGTTTTAAAAATCACGAAAGGGGATAAGTTTTTAACCTTTTTTTATGGGGAATATAATATTAAAACTAGGGAATTATCTTATGTCAATGCTGGTCATAATCCACCAGTTATGATTACGAAAGGTAAAGCCATACTATTAGATAAAGGTTGTACGATTTTGGGAATCCTAGAGCAGATTCCGTCAATTGAAGTTGGTCGTCTGATACTTGAAGAAGAAGCGCTTATTATTACTTATACAGATGGCTTGACGGATTTAAAGAACGAAGAGGAACAGTATTTTGATACGGATTTTCTATCTGAATTTGCCTTGGAGTTTAAAGATTCTTTAGCTGCTGAATTCAATAATCGGTTGCTAAATCATATTCGACAATTCAAAGGGAAAATGACTTTTCCAGATGATGTCTCGGTTTTGACGTGTAAGATTTTTTAAATAAAAAATTAGGCTTAAAGTATCTCAGTGTTTTGGTATAAAGACAGGCGATAATCAAAAGTTAGAAATCGTTATGATGGTCAAAACATTAAATATGTGTATTTTTTAAAGCCTTGAGAGAAGCAGTAATAAATAAGCTATCGATTATAGTGAATTATTTTTTCTAAAAAAAAATACAGAAAATTAGCGTGTTTCGAGTCCTTGTAAAGGATTTAATTTTTTTAGAAAGGAAAAGAGCGAGTCAGAATCGGTGGATTATTTATTTCCGCTTTCCTAATACTTATAGAAATGGTCAAATTACTTTTTTGGGGCGTAATTGCCTTTGTTACTTATTTATACTTTTCAAAAATAGGATTAGCTCAAGGCGAATCAAAAAACGACGCTCTGGACGATGAGGATTATACAATTGTCAAAATTCCAAAGAAGAAGGAATCTAAATCAGAAGACGATTTTTCAGATTATGAAGAAATTGATTAGAAATTCATAATCCATTTTCATAAAAAAGGACGAAATTGTTAAAAGCTATTTCGTCCTTTTTCATTTCCAAAAAAGTATTACTTTTGTCGATTATTACTAAAATTTAACCGGAGATAAGTTGCGGGTTCAATATTCAGTTTTCAAAATTACGGATACCTAATTCTGGTCTCTTAATATCTAATAAAAATATTTGTGAGTAGAATTCAGTCTTATGTTTCAAGTTTGCGGTCGTTCAGAGTTTGGCACCGATATTTAGGTATTGTATTATTAATATTCATATTAATAAGCAGTGCAACCGGTATTTTGTTGGCTTGGAAAAAGAATGTTAAAACATTACAGCCTTCCACTCAGAAAGGGGTCAGTAAAGAACTTACGACTTGGAAATCAATTCATGAACTTTCCGAAATCGCTCAAACGGAATTCATCAGAAAGTATCCCGAACAAGTCGATAATTCAATCGACAGAATAGATGTTCGTCCAAGTAAAGGTATCGCAAAAGTAATCTTTGATAACGGAAATTGGGAAGTACAAATAGATGGTACAAGCGGCGAAATCAAATCTATCGCCAAACGTCACGCAGATTGGATCGAACAAGTACACGATGGTTCTATTATCAGTAGTTTATTCAAACTCATTTCCATGAATATTTTAGGAATTGGTTTAATCATCTTGCTAATCTCAGGATTTTGGCTTGGGTATGCACCGAAAATTATACGGAGATTAAAAAAGAATGGAAAACAGACGATTGACAATTAATTATCATCATAATGACGATTATTATCAATTATCGATACCAATTATCAATTTAAGAAAATGCCTTTTTGTCAGTTTGTCTTATCTTTTCTCATAAAAACCCGAAATAATTTCAGTCAGTTTTCTTCAAACTGCCAATTTGAAACCCTAAAGCACTAATTTTTCGATAAAATTTTCAATGGCATATTCATTGACTTGTAAATGGTGTTGAACAAATTAAAATTTTATAAATAAGGTATTACTAAATTAAAGTCAAATACTTGTTTATTTTAAATAAATCGAAAAAATACAATTAAGATTATGGGTAAAATTATCGGAATAGATTTAGGAACAACGAATTCAGTTGTCGCAGTAATGGAAGGAAACGAGCCTGTTGTAATTCCAAACGAGGAAGGACGACGCACGACACCTTCAATTGTTGCTTTCTTAGATGGTGGCGAACGTAAAACTGGTGATTCAGCAAAGCGTCAAGCTATTACGAATCCAACTCGTACTATTTCTTCTATCAAACGTTTCATGGGACATCGTTACTCAGAAATCGCTGGAGAGTTAAGTATGACTTCTTATAAAGTAGAAAAAGGTGCGAATGATACGATTCGTGTAAATATCGAAGGTCGTCAATATACACCTCAAGAGATTTCTGCAATGGTTTTGCAGAAAATGAAAAAAACGGCTGAAGCATTTTTAGGGGAAGAAGTTACAGAAGCTGTAGTAACTGTTCCTGCTTATTTTAATGATTCACAACGTCAAGCAACGAAAGAAGCTGGCGAAATCGCTGGTTTAACGATTAAACGTATTATTAACGAACCGACAGCAGCAGCTTTAGCTTACGGTTTGGATAAGCGTGATAAAGATGCAACAATCGCTGTATATGACCTTGGTGGAGGAACATTTGATATTTCTATCTTGGAATTAGGGGATGGAATTTTTGAAGTAAAATCTACGAATGGGGATACACACTTAGGTGGTGATGACTTTGATCGTGTATTGATTAATTACTTAGCAGATGCTTTTCAAGAGCAAGAGAACATGGATTTACGTAAAGATCCTATGGCTTTGCAACGCTTGAAAGAAGCTGCTGAAAAAGCAAAAATCGAATTATCTTCAAGTGCAACCACAGAAGTTAATTTACCATATATCACGGCTGTAGGTGGTGTTCCTAAGCACTTAGTGAAAAAAATTACCCGTGCAGATTTTGAGCGTTTAGCAGATGAATTAGTCCGTCGTACTTTAGAGCCTTGTAAAGCTGCTTTAAGTGATGCTGGTTTATCATTAGACGAAATTGATGAGGTAATCTTAGTTGGTGGTTCAACTCGTATTCCTAAAATTCAAGAAGAAGTAGAGAAGTTCTTCGGTAAGAAACCAAATAGAAGTGTAAATCCTGATGAAGTTGTTGCTTTAGGTGCAGCAGTTCAAGGTGGCGTTTTGAGTGGTGATTTGAAAGATCAAGGAATCTTATTATTAGATGTTACGCCATTATCAATGGGTATCGAAGTAATGGGTGGAATTTATGATGTTGTGATTGAAGCAAATACAACGATTCCTTCTAAGAAAATGAAAACATACTCCACCGCTGCGGATAATCAGCCACAAGTAGAAATCCACATTTTACAAGGGGAACGTCCAATGTCTCGTGATAATCGTTCAATTGGTCGCTTTATCTTAGATGGTATTCCACCAGCACCTCGTGGAACACCTCAAGTTGAAGTAACTTTTGATATCGATGCAAATGGTATTTTGAGTGTTTCTGCACTTGAAAAAAATACAGGTAAGAAACAAGATATTCGTATCGAAGCTTCTACAGGATTGTCTGACGCTGAAATCCAAAGAATGAGAGATGAAGCGAAAGCAAACGAGGAAGCAGATAAATCTGAAAAAGAACGTATCGATAAATTAAACGCTGCGGATTCTTTAATTTTCCAAAGTGAGAAACAAGTGAAAGAGTTTGGCGAAAAAATGCCAGAAGATGTGAAGAAAACAATCGAGGATGCAATTGCAGAATTGAAAGAAGCACACAAAACTCAAAACTTGGAAGCGATTGATGCGGCTACTGAAAAAGTAAATACTGCTTGGGCTGCTGCTTCTGAACATATTTACAAAGATCAGCAAGGTGCTGATGGAGCTCCACAAGATCCAACTCAAAATGGTGATGCTGATCAGGGTGGAAATGATGGTTCTGATGAGGAAGTTACAGATGTAGAATATGAAGAAGTGAAAAACTAGTTTGTAGAAGATAGTTTGTGATATCACAAATATTCTGTGCAACTTAATATAATATAAGGGCTCTTTCAACTTAGGTTGGAAGGGCCTTTTTATTGGATAAGATATCAAAAAGTTGAATAAAATTCTGTTCGATTTTCAAAATTAGAAAGGCGGGGGGTATCGATTATGTTGGTTTTTAACAAAAAAAGTTCGCCCCAAAAGTTGATTTTATTTTTGTTCATTCGACCAAACCTAATAGTTATCTTTTTTAAGAAAATTATTTAATAGATTTAATTTTAAAACTACAAAGAAAAAACGGGGCGAATAGTTTTAATTTCTTTACATGATTTACATCCTATCCGAGAGGATTGAAAGGCATTACTTTTCCTTAAAAAACACTAAATACCCACTTGGCTGATGACCAATAAGTTGATCATATTCGTAATGTAATTGTGTGGACATAAATTCATAACCTTGACTACTTTTTTCAATAATAAGTGCTTCCAAACGGTTTGTCATTTCTAAAGCCTTCACAGGTTTTGGTGAACTGAATTTAGTTTTTCCATTGTCAGCATTAGATAAGAATTCTACTATATAAGGTTTTTTCATTTTTTAACTTTTTAAGTGTCATTTTTTGGCTGTTTTACTTTCAGATATATTTAAACATTATAATTAGTGAAACCTATCTAAAACCAAAGCGATTAATATTTAAATTTATAAAAAAAGCATTCATCAAATAAATGATGAATGCTTTTGAATATTCATTGTATGGTTTTGTTCAATTTATCAGCCATTTTACTGGCTTACGCTATTAATCCTGCTCGAATTGAATTTGTTGAATAACTGTTTTTCCTTCTTTTTCACAGATATAAATGAAAACTCTAAAACGTTTTCCTGATGCAACCATATTTCCAATTGCATATTCAGAAGATTTTCCTTTAGAAGCACCTTGGTGTTCTAAACCGAAACTGCTGACGCTATACTTTGAAAAGAAAGATTGTATTACTTTTGTAGCATCTGTTTTTGCAAAAATATCATCTTCATCCGGTGTTGTGATTTCCACATTCGCATCAAAAAATTTTGATAACGCCGTTACATCTTTACTGCTGATAGCATCTGCAATTCCATTGAATTGTGCGGTTGCTGCAGTAGATAATATTGAAAACAGAATTATAAAAAATAAATTTTTCATGATGTTCCTATTTTTGTTTGTGCACTAATAATATTCCGAATACTGTGCCAATACTTTTACATTAACGAAAATAACATTTCATAAAGTATTCAGTATCAAAAAAATACTGTAGAATGTACTCTCTTTATACGTGAGCCAAATTATTTGTCACTTTCTATTGATAATATTATTTTCTGTTCGTCACTTTTTAAACTAATATTTTGAATATTATGGTAAATTATTCCAAATATTGGATAATTAGTTAATTTCCCAATTAATATATGTTTTCTTTTAAGTGATTATCAGGTGAGTTCTTTTTTGAATGCTAAAAAAAAATACCTTTCTGGTGAATTTTAATATAATTATCGAATGAATTCCCCTAAAAAACTTATTGTCATTCTGACACTTTGAAAGCTGCTTTTGTAATAAATAAACCGTATTTTTACCTTATAAATTGAAGGAAAGCAAATTTTTACTTTTTAATTATTTTTCAAAATAATTATTTTTTGGATTGCGATTTTCCTCAATCAATTGATACTTAAAAAGGTAAGTGACGACAATTAAAATGTTATTTATCACTAATTTATAAAATTGGCGAAAGCCGAAAAATACAAATAATTAATACATGAAAACTTACGAAAAAGTCATGTTAGTCATTCTCGATGGCTGGGGACATGGTCCTAAACCAGAAGTTAGTGCGATTGCTCAAGCAAAAACGCCTTTCGTTGATAGCTTATACACGAAATATCCAAATTCGGAATTAGTGACTTACGGCAAACAAGTTGGTTTACCCGAGGGTCAGATGGGAAACTCGGAAGTTGGACATTTAAATATTGGTGCTGGTCGCATTGTTTATCAAGAATTGGCTCGTATTAATAAAGCTATTGATGAAAAAACATTAAATCAAAACGAAACACTTTTGAACGCGTTGAACTATGCGAAAGATAATGGAGTAAACGTACATTTACTTGGTTTAGTTTCAGATGGAGGGGTACATTCTCACATTAATCATTTGAAAGGGATTTGTGATATTACGGAAGAAAACGGCTTGGAGAACGTATTTATCCATGCTTTTATGGATGGACGTGATACTGCTCCAAAAGGTGGTTTGAATTATTTGAAAGAGGTTGCTCAACATATTGAAAATACGAATGTTAAGGTCGCTTCTGTGATTGGTCGTTATTATGCAATGGATAGAGATAAACGTTGGGAACGTGTGAAGTTGGCGTATGATTTATTAATAAACGGAATCGGTGAAAAAACATCAGATTATTTATCTGTTTTACAAAAATCGTATGATAACAATGTTACAGATGAATTTATTCAACCGATTTCAGTAACGAATGAAGATGGTTCTACCGTTGGAACGATTCAGCCAAACGATGTGGTGCTTTCTTATAATTTCAGGACGGATAGATGTCGTGAAATTACGGAAGTTTTGACACAGCAAAATATGCCGGAATTTAATATGAAAACGTTGCCGTTACATTATGTAACAATGACGAAATATGATGCTTCTTTCAAAGGCGTGAATGTTATTTTTGAAAAAGATAACTTGATAAATACTTTAGGTGAAGTATTGGAAAGAGCAGGAAAAACACAATTAAGAATTGCGGAAACGGAGAAATATCCTCACGTGACGTTCTTCTTTAATGGTGGTCGTGAAAAACCATTTACAGGCGAAACTCGTCAAATCGTGCCTTCTGCGAAAGTGGCGACTTATGACTTGCAACCAGAAATGAGTGCGATTGAGTTGACGGATGTTGTGGTGAAAGAGATTGATGAGAATCAACCCGATTTTATTTGTTTGAATTACGCGAACGCAGATATGGTTGGTCACACTGGTGTTTTTTCGGCAGCGATAAAAGCGGCTGAAACCGTTGATACTTGTGCAAAACGATTGATTGAAATAGGACAAAAATACGGTTATGCAGCTATTATTATCGCAGATCATGGAAACTCGGATTTTATGGTAAATGAAGATGGAACGCCACATACTGCGCACACGGTAAACCCTGTGCCTTGTTTCTTTGTTACGAATGAAGTAGAAGTTAGCGAAATCAAAAATGGTAAATTAGGAGATGTTGCTCCAACGATTTTGCAGCTTTTTGATGTCGAACAACCTACAGAAATGGATGGCGAAAGCCTTTTAGGGTAAAAACAGTAGCTAAAAACTTCCGTCATTCCGGCGAAAATCAGAATTTCCTAATCGTAAGGACTGTGACTTCATTAAGTTAAGTTGCTAAAAGGAGATTCCGACCTCCATCGGAATGATGGTTTTTTTTCGATTTTTTGAAACTAAATAATTAAGTGTTTTACATGAAATTTTTATCTATTTTAGTATTAGTGGCGTTTTTGGTGAGTTGTAATAATTCGTCAAGTAGTATTACAGAAAATACGGAAAAACCATTTTTTGATTTGAAAGAATTTTTTGAAAAGGAAATTGAAAATCATAAAAATGGTACAATCAAAAAAACGGTCAAAATTGATACTAAATCAGAAACTAAAACGCTGACCGATTTTGATTTAGTCAAAGAATTAGAATTATTTTCTAATTGTGATATTAATAAGCCTTCGCTTTTTGATAAATATAAAATAGAGGAATCTGTTGAAAGGACAATATATACGGCTTTAAAAGAGGATTTGAAAGTTCAAAAAATTGAAATTATAAAATCTGGAGATGCGACAATTGAAAAAGTCATAATTCATAAAAAAGTGGAAACGCAGATTTATAGTTCCGAAAAGGTTTTGACGTATCAACCTGATATTGGCTTTACAATTCAGAATGACCAAAAAACATTGATTTCGGATAAGAAAAATTATGAAATTGAAGTTTTATATCAGTAAAATAATATTTTGATTATCAAATAATTTGAGGTGCTTTAAGAAATTTCTTAAAGCACTTTTTTTATATAATTTCATGAAAATTAAAATATTTATTACTCCAAAAAATGTTGCTATCACTTGTTTATAAAAGATTTATAAATAAAAAATAAAAAATAATTTTTTACCCGTGTGACTTTTGAATTATTCAAACGCCTAATGTTCGTTGTCCTCAAAATTGGAAGTGAGAGTCAATAATTTCAAAACAAACTTTTAACAATTTTTTTCAAACTTATCAATCATAATTTCAAGATGAAAAAGCAATTATCATTAGTA
>CAWVWD010000025.1:0-17570 GCA_963933585.1 uncultured Saprospiraceae bacterium | reverse complement strand
TTCCGACTTTGATAGCAAATTATATTCCTCAAGGTATCAGCGTTGAGTTTCAGTCTGAAAATGGCATTCTTGGAATGGGTCCTTTCCCGTTTGAAGGTGAAGAAGATGCGGATTTAATCAACGCAGGGAAACAAACGATTACGGCAATGCCAGGTGCATCCATTTTTGATTCAGCGACAAGTTTCGCGATGATTCGTGGACAACACATTAATTTAACGGTTTTGGGAGCGATGGAAGTTTCACAAAATGGCGACATTGCCAACTGGAAAATTCCTGGTAAAATGGTCAAAGGAATGGGTGGAGCAATGGATTTGGTGGCTTCGGCTGAAAATATCATCGTGGCGATGATGCACACGAATCGTAAAGGTGCTTCCAAATTATTGAAGCAATGTTCTTTGCCTTTAACTGGTGTTGGTTGTGTGAAAAAGATTGTAACAAATATGGCCGTTTTAGATATCGTGGAAGGTGGCTTTAAATTAATCGAACGAGCACCGGGTGTTTCTGTAGAAGAAATTATTGCAGCGACAGAAGGGGATTTAATCGTAGAAGGAGAAATTCCAGAAATGGTTATTTAAAAAAAGAAATATTGAATATTGAACAAAGGTAAACGTCTCGAGTTTTTTCTATTCAGAATTAGCTTTACGACCGCTTTTTTTGCGATGGTAAAGTTAAAATTGCATAAAAAATCATGCTTCTGGCTGATGAAAATATTTGATATATTTGCCATTGTTCGATATTCAAAATTCATTATCTCGTAAACACAAAATGCTTCTCAGAAGACAAATCGCTATTAAAATAGTAACCATCCATATCGAAAGCTTTTAATTCTTCAGGTTGCGTTAAGCGATTTTTGATAATAAAATTCGACATCATTCCTCTTGCTTTTTTAGCAAAAAAGGCCACGATTTTGAATTGTCCGTTTTTATCTTCTTTGAAATCGATATTATATAAATCTGCGTGTAGGTTTTTTGATTTTACAGATTTAAAATATTCCATTGACGCTAAGTTTATCACCACATTATCGCCTTGTGCTTTCAAGTCGTCATGGATTAATTCCATAATTTTGGTATCCCAAAATTCATATAGATTTTTTCCTTTTTCGTTTTCCAATTTCGTTCCCATTTCCAAACGATACGGCTGAATCAAATCTAATGGTTTTAATAAACCATATAAACCTGACAAAATTCGCAAATGCTGTTGGGCGAAAGCCAAGTCTTCCTTCGAAAAAGTATCGGTTGCCATCCCTTTATAAACGTCCCCCTGAAAAGCTAAAAGTGCTTGTTTTGCATTTTCTAAACTAAAAGGTGTTGAGAAACCATTGAAACGTGCGACATTCAAGTTGGCGATATTTTCACTTACTTTCATCATTTTTTGTAAATCTGCCGATGATTTTTGTTTCAAGTTTTTTACTAAAACATCGCTATCTGCTAATAAGCGAGGCATAGAATGTGTCGAAAAGTCCGTAGTGGTAAAGTCTAATGATTTCGCAGGAGAAATTAATAATAGCATATGTTTTTTAGATTTTAATGTTTAGACGTTAGATATTAGATAAATGATTTTCGGAGATGAAAGGTTGAATTATCCTTAAAATAATAATAGGTGTTGGATAAAATTTATCCAACACCTATTAAATTCGTACTAATTTAAGAAGTCGTTATAATGGTCAAACCTTAGACCTTAATATCTATAATTCTTAACCGTATTTACAAATGCTTTTACACCATCTAAAGGTGTATCCGGGTAAACGCCATGACCTAAATTCACGATGTGTTTAGAACCAAACCCTTGAATCATTTTCTTTGTTTCGGCTTGAATTTTTTCTGGAGAAGCATATAATAGACATGGATCCGAATTCCCTTGTAAAATTTTGCTATTCCCAACTAACTGACGCGTTTCGGCAGGATTCATATTCCAATCTACACCGATTACATCACAATTTAATTGACCTAATTCAGTTCGCATGAAATAAGCATTTTTCGCAAAAATGGTTTTCGGAACTTCATCAATCGCATCACAGATTTGAGCGATATAAGGCAATGCAAATTCTGCATATTGCTCTTTCGTTAAAATACCTGCCCAGGAATCAAAAATTTGCACCAAATCTACACCAGCACGAATTTTTCCTTTCAAATAAGGAATCGTAGCCGTTGTAATTTTTTGTAATAATTGGTGTGCCAAAATTGGTTCTGTATAAAGAAATTTCTTCGCTTTTGAAAACGTTTTACTTCCTGAACCTTCTATCATATAAGCCAAAATCGTCCACGGTGCTCCGGAGAAACCAATCAATGGAACCCGACCATTCAGCTCTTTTTTTGTCAATGCAACCGCATCATAGACATATTGCAATTCTGCTGCCGCAGCTTCGCCGGTTATTAATTTATCAATATCAACTTGTGTTTGAATCGTACTTGGAAACCAAGGCCCTTGTCCTTTTATCATCTCATAAGTCAACCCCATTGCTTCTGGAATCACCAAAATATCCGAGAAAATAATCGCTGCATCTACTCCTAATTCATCCACTGGCTGAATCGTGACTTCGCACGCCAAAGCTGGTGTTTCGACCAATTCTTTGAAGCCTGATAACTTCGCTCTCAATGCTCTGTATTGTGGTAAAATTCGTCCTGCTTGACGCATTAACCAAACTGGAGGACGCTCAACTTCCTCTCCTCTTGCTGTACGTAAAAATAAATCGTTCTGTAATTTCATATTGGTAATTGAATTATTGAGCAAAAGTACATTAAAATTGTTTTTTTTTTAATGTGTGCTGCCTTTTCTCTCTTCGTAGTCGTATAATTTGACTTTATGCTGAAATAATAATGCCATTTTCGAGTTTCGAGTGAAAGATTTCATCGACCTTTCGGGATTGAAAAGCCGAAGATACCGACATTCGTTGACTTTTGATTTTTTATAAAAAACATCAAAACTAAAAATCGGCATTTATCTTCGTTTTTGGCGTCGTCAGCGTCTAAATCACGTAAAAGCGATAAAATAAAAAACAATGAACATCACGTTGTTTCTTATTGTTCTAACTTAACTTTGAGACTTTAATCATTCTAATAAAAATCTAATGAAAAAACAGTTAAGTATTTTGCTTATTTTAGTTCTGAATAGTTTCGTATTTACCAATTGTAAATCGACCACAGAAGAGACTACACAGGAAACGATACAGGAAACCACAGAAGAAGATGAAGTCATTCAAAGCTGGAAAAAAGTGATGGCCGTGCATGATGATATTATGCCGATTACGATGAAATTTCCACCGATGAAGGAGAAGTTAATTGCTTTGGCAGATAGCGAATCAAACTCAGCACAAGTAGAAAAAATAAAAGCACAAATCACTGATATTCAAGAGGCTTACGATGCTATGTACAAATGGATGGCCGAAGCAAATAGTATCAAAAAAGGACTTCAAGAAATAAAAAAAGAAGCTGCTTTGAGACAATTAGTAGATGAAGCTGCAAGAATTAATCAAGTAAAAATTTCTACCGAAAATGCATTTAAAAATGCTACAAAAATGTTGGAAGAATTAAACAAATAACTATAATTTGTTATTGGTTACTTATTAATAGTTATTCGTGTCGTATAATCATAAAGGCGTCAATAACAATTAGTAAAATAATAATTAACAAATGAGAAAAAACGAATAAAAAAAAATGAGAATCCTATTATTATTACTAATAAGCGTAACTATATTTTCGTGTGAATCACAGATTCCAAACCCTAAAAAATTAGGATTTCAAGGTATTCCGATATTTGAAAAACAAGTGACTGAAAAAGGCGATACGGTAGATATTGAAATTCCGTTTGTCGTTCCTCCATTTCGTTTTTTAAATCAAGACAGCGTTTTTATTACCAATAAAGATTTTGAAAATAAGATTTATGTCGTAGATTTTTTCTTTACAAAATGTCCATCTATTTGTCCAGAAATGACGAAACAGATGTTACGAATTCATGATAAATTCAAGGGTGATGACCGAGTTTCATTAATTTCACATTCAATTGATTATGTGAATGATTCTGTTTCAGTTTTGAAGGAACACGCTGAAGCGTTGAATGTCGAAGCTCCGAAATGGCACTTTGTAGAGTGTGACCGTGACCAAACTTATGCTTTCGCAAAACATTACATGAATACGGCTGTTGAAAACGAGGATGCTCCAGGAGGTTACGAACATAGCGGCTACATCGTATTAGCAGATGCAAATGGACATTTGCGTGCTTATGCTGATGGAACAAGTGTTGAGAAAATTGATGTTTTCATGGGAGATATTGAAATATTGCTAAAAGAAATGAAGTAATTATTACATTATTTTTGCTGCTCAATCATTAACAATGAAACAAAGCGCGAAGCGATAACAACGAAATAATCAAAATCAATGAAATACAAAATATCCTTTTTATTACTTACGGTCATTTTAATAACTGTGATTACCAATGCTTGTAAAACCGATAAATACTCGCAAGGCAAAATTCTTTACACGAATTTCTGTGTAAATTGTCATAGTGAAAATGGCGAAAATTTAGCAGAATTAATTCCACCTTTGGCGAATTCTGATTATTTGGTCAAAGAAAAAGCAAAAGTTGCTTGTTTGATTTATTACGGTTATCATGGAAAAATAATCGTAAATGGTATAGAATACAACCAACAAATGCCGTCAAATCCAAATTTAAATGATATTGAAATTGCTAATATTATCAATTATATCAATAATCATTTTGGTAATGAGAACGGTTATACCAAATTGCAGGATGTACAGGAATATTTGAGTAATTGTGAAGTTGGAGAAAAAGGAATGATTGAAGGAGAATAGACTTATTATAATTAGGTGTAAAACGAACACTTTTTTATTGATTTTGGACAAATGGTCACATTTAAGCTCAAAATTTCGGCTATTTCAGAAGTATCTAATAGCTCAGATCTAGCAGCGAACCGATCTAACGTCTCTAATGATAAAATGTCCTCAAAGTGAAACCTAAATCAAAACTTGTTTTTTAAGCACCGATTTGAAAAGCAAAAAAGGTTATTTTTTTATATAAAAGGTCGAACGTTTTAGAAAACATTCGACCTTTTTTGACGCTTTAATCCTATCTTTCTGACTACTCAATTTTCATATTCTAACCGCTCTTTTTTATTAAATTGATTTTTCCTTAAATAGGTTAGCGATAGAGATGAAAAAGCAGTAAAAAAAGATTAAAAAACCCAAGAAGCCCTAGTAAAGCTTAATTTGAAGGAATTAGAAACCAAGAAAACCTTTCTCTTTCTTCAGCCGTTGTGACACCAATTCCTGTTGCCATTATTACCTTTTTAAACCGCTTTATGTTTTTTGTCAAGCGACTTGATTTATGTATCTCTTCTAGTCCGCTTAACGGAATACTCCTTTCCATTCCGGATTTATGTTTAATCAATATTCTATCCGCTTCAAATCCTATAATTTTTCCTCCTCGTTTTATTTTATCATTAACCAATTTGTAATGGATTTCATCACCGATTACAAACGTTCATTCTTCAAGTTCAAGTGCACTATTTTCATTTTCAACAATCAATTTTCTTTTGTTAATTGGATTTATATTAACTGATATTGCTGTATTTGAACGAAAAGCAAATAACATGATTAATGCGAGTATTCCCATTTTGAGTTGTCGTACTTTTTTTATCATTCTATTTTTTGGTTATTCGTAACTATTTGATTATCAATTAATTCTGTCGGTTTAATCTTCTCTTATCTAAAGAATCTTGACTTTTCCTCCGTGTTATTAAACCAGTTTAATCGAATAGGCGAAAGTTGTGATTTCCAATCTTTTAAAAAAAATTAGCCCTTCATTTTTAATCAACTTATTCACCTAATAGCTTTCACAAATCAATAGTTTTGAAACTTATTTTAGTCTCCAAGCAACCTATTTATCGTATTTTGCACTACACCTTCAAACAAGCAAGCAAAACAACATTTTCAAAAAACCGAATCAAACCAAAACTTGACGAAAGAAGAGGAAAAAATATTAATCGGCTGTAAAAAGGGCAAACGACAAGCTCAATACCAATTTTATGAATTATTCAAAAAATTAGTATTCAGCGTTGCGATGCGTTATGCGAAAGATATTCCTGAGGCTCAGGATATTATGCAAGATTCGTTTGTGAATTTGTATCGAGATTTGTATCAATACGAACCGACTGGAGCGTTAGGCGGTTGGGTGCGGCGGGTGACGGTAAATACAGCTTTAATGCACCTTCGAAAAAAAAGAATGCTATTTTCTGATATTGAAATCCACACTTTGGCAGAATATCGACAAGGACAAGATGATATTTTAAGTAATATCGGTGCAAAGGAAATTATGAAAATGGTGCAGGAATTACCTGATGGTTATCGAGTAGTTTTTAATCTTTATGTCGTTGAGGGATTTACGCATAAAGAGATTGCTGAACAACTAAAAATCTCCATTAATACTTCAAAATCTCAACTTTCGAGGGCAAAAAAAATGCTACGAGGTGTTTTGGAAAAATCGTTGACTGAGTGAAACGGGTTTCGAGCGTTTCTCTGAGTTTTTTTTAAAACCATATTTAGAGAAAGATTGCAAAGCAATTAAAAGACTCTAAAAAACGCCAAGAACTCTACGGTAAATAAATTTTAATTATAAAAAATAAAAGGTTTGGGAAAAGATTTACATAACGACAATTTTGAAGATTTTATTAAAAAGAACTTAGAAAGTTTTGATGATGAACCTTCTGACGCAATGTGGGAACGCATCGCTCCAATTATTCCCACGAAACCAGGGGTTAATTGGCAAGGCTTTATAATGCCGACTTCGTTAGTCGTTTCTGTGGTTTTATTGGTGTTTTTAGGTTGGAAAATACAGCAATATAAATCGACCTCTCAATCTTTGACGGAAGCGTTGGAACGATCGAATGAGCAAATTGAACAATTGAAAAATTTTAGTACAAATGAAAATTTGGATTCAATTTTAAACGTAGCTGAAAATTTCAATTCAACTGAAAATTCAACTGAAAATTTCAATTCAAATTCAAATTTGATTACAGATAAACAAAAATCAACGACTCCAAAAAATGAGTATAATTATATTAATTCTTCAAAAATAGAGAAAAAAATAACAGGAGAAAATAATGATAATAACAATATTATAGGAAACCAAAAGTTGGAAATTATTAACGGCAATATTCCAAATCTCTCCACGATTACAAAGGAGAAAATTGAAGTTCCGCCTTTTAAAATTGAAAATTTCATTCCGAATTTTGTACCAAATGACGTTTTGATTAATAACGTGAATATCGAATCAGAACCATTAGCAATACTTCAATTAAAGCCTATATTTTTACCAATTTTGAGAAATATTTCTGGTGTAGATATTCCTATAAAAGAAGAAAAGGTAAAAACGACTCAAAGTCAATCTATCACATTATTTGTTGCTCCAACAGTTTTAAAAAATAATATTCGTCCATCAAAAGGTAGTAGTAATTTTCCTTCGAGACCTCAGCAAAATGAGGTTACAAAAATAGGCAAATCTATTGGCTTGAAATATAATCGGAGTTTGAATGATAAATGGTCTTTAACGGTGGTCGGTCTTTTTACGAATTCATCATATGACTTTAATTCTAAACACAGTTTAAGCTATGACAAAAACTCAGAGACGGATTTGAGTACAGATAAAGTGAGTAACAATATAGATTACTTAGGATCAAGTACTTATGGTGAATATAGAGTTGGCTTAGGTATTACTCGATTGCGTAATTCGGCAATCAACCAAAATGAGGAGATTGATATTGAAGTGGACGCAACGGCAAATGTGAAATCGATTTCGATTCCAATTTATGCAATATATAATATATTAAACCAAAATAAGTTGTCTGTTGGCCTGAAAGGTGGAATGGGTTATAATAGATTGATTAGCAATAGATTAGATATTACTGATTTTAAAATAAATAGAGAAGGTATCGAAATCAACGATATTCGATTAAGCGATTCACCTAAGGCAACACAGCGAAATTCGTTTAACGCAATCACAGGAATTGTACTGGATTATCAACTAGTAAATAATTGGTCAATTTCGGTAGAACCAACTTGGTCGGCAGCGTTATCGGACAATAATCGAGGACGTTTAGGAAGAACGAAATCCAATACATTCGGTTTAGAAGTTGGCTTAAAATATAGCTTTTAATAATATATTAATTAATTGTTCCGACTAAAAATTAGTGCGAATAGACTATCCTTATCAAATTGGTTTGGGTAGTTTTTTTTTAGCAGATGCTTTAGCTATCGAATATTGGGTAGTCAGATAAATATGCACTTTTACTTTGAATTGGCATTATTGATTTTAAGCTGAAAATCTTTAGAAATCAATTTAGCCTTGATTTCGGTCTATTGCTCGCTCGTCAGGCAAATTTTGCTTCTTTTTTATCAATAAAAAAGGAGTAGAAATTTCATCAAAGCATAGATTTTCAATTTATTCTAAAGTGTATATTAATAATATTACCAAATATTAAAAAAAATTAAAAACTTCATGCAACCCTTTTTTAATTTCTTGCACTATCCTTTTGAACGTTCAAAAAAGAAATTAAAAACTATTCAATAATACGCACTTAATACGATTTGAGTATTAGGTTTAAAACTAAAAATCATGAAAAAGTTAAGTTTGTTTGCTTTGGTACTTACGGTAACTTTCGCTTCTTGCGGAAAATTAGATGTGGATTTGATTGATAATATTGTCAGTGCGACAAAAACGACGATATCAGCAGATGCATTACCAAACAGTGCGATTGCGACTTTAGATAGCGATTATTTTGATACATACATTGATAAGGCTTTAATAGCGGACGGTTTAGGATTTCAGATTAACTTGAGTAATGGACTTGAAGTTTTCTTTGATAAAGATGGGCAGTCTTTGAATCGTAAAGATAAAAGAAGAGGAAAGAAAGGAAAAAGAGGCTGTGATAAAGGCGAAAAAATTGATGTAACGGATTTACCTGATGCGGTGGGAACGTATATTTCCACAAATTATCCTGATGTAACAATTGAACGTGCGAAAATCAATCATAATGGTCAATATATGGTCAGAGTAACCGATGATTTGATTTTGGTTTTTGATGCAGATGGCAATTTCGTTAAAGAACACGAATTTGTGAACCGTCATGGATTTGATAGCAGCCAAATTGATATTGCAACTTTACCGACTTTAGTTACCGATTATATTACGGCAAATTATACGGATGCAACGATAAAAGTTGCTTTCTTAAAAGAGGATAAATACTTCGTTGGCCTGATAACAGATACGGGTAGAAAAATGTTAGTTTTTGATTCGGAAGGTATCTTTATTGAAGAAAAAACTTGTAATGGATAAGAATTTGATAGTGCTAAAAACCTGCATTTTTGGTTTTTAATTGGCATTATTGATTTTAGACTATAAGTATTTAAAATGCGTTAAGAATAGTTTTATATTTGAGTTTCGCATCAGCGAAATGAGTTTAAAACCGTTTAGCATTTTGAATACTTTTAGCCTTTAAAAAATCAATCAAACTGACTCCGGTCTGCTGCTCGTCAGGTAAGTTTTACTTCTTTTCTATCAAGCTATAAATCCCGATTTCATATCAGGGAAAAACGAAGCAGAATTTTAAACCTTGAGTACATTACATAAGTTAGATACAAGCGAGATTGCCGATATGCCGATGTTGAATATCATTAAGAGAAAAACTTAATTGTTAAATGAAATTAATAATATCATTAGCTTTTCGCTGAAATTCCACTATATCAAAATAGTAATCAAGTGTATGGTGTTTTTTATAATACGAATTCATTAGACAATCCCACAAGACTTGGCAAGTTGACAGTTTCAGATCCTGCGCTGCAACGCGACCAAAGCAGCACATCTGATGACACTACTCTTCCAGATATGACTTGGATTGATTTTCTTGGAAATACGACAGGAGAGACTTCTAAACCAGATAGATTTATTCAACTTATTGGTGTCATACCGGGCCCTAACAATTCAACAAATTTCAATCAAGCCTATAGGATTTCCCCCAAGTAGTTTTCAATGTAACTCGTATCATCAGCTCCACCTTTTTGACCGCTTTCTGAACCGCCCATGTATCACTCGCTGACTGGACTCCCTAATTCATATCCAATTTAAGTATGTTTTTTACTTCCTTTTCTCGATTTCAGGTGTAAATATATTTATCGTCACCGTAGCACCGATAAAATGATAATAATCCTTGAATTCTGAACCGCCTCGCGGTGCATTTTCTTGACGTTGCGATGGAATTCCCGTATATTCGGAGGTTCTATCCGATAAAGTTGCTGCTAAGACACCATTTGTGATAACCAAAACATCGTTATCTGGGTAAACCGTACTCACATCATCTAAATAATCCGTAAAGGTGTAACGACTAATAAATTCTAAACCAATTGTTGCCTTATTACTCACTTGAAACTTCAGACCAAAGCCATATGGAATTGCAAAATCGACTAAGTTATACTTTGATTCATAACCGGGTAAACCCTGCCCTTCCGTACCTAAAGGTTGTAAATCCACCCACTCGCCTTCGTAAAGTGCTTTAGGATTATAATAAAAAACACCTGCACCAATCATAAAATAAGGCGTAAAAGATTGTTTACTTTTTAAGTTAAAAGTATAAATATTAAATTCGGGCGTAACCGATAATTCATAAATCGATGAGCGAAAACTTAGATTTCGTCTTCGTCTTCCAATACTCGAAGCATTCAAATCATTTCCTGTAATCGTACCGAGCATTAGGTTTCCTCTCAGTACGAGCCATGATTTTACATGATAGCGTCCGATAACCCCAAAAGCCGGATTCATTTCTGTAATTTCGATATCGCTTTCTGTCAAATCACCGCCATAAGTAGATAGACCAGCAAAAATACCAAGATCGAGAGAACCTTGTCCGAAAGAAATAAATGGACAACACAAGACAATCAATAATGTATAAATTATTTTCATAATATGATTATACTTTTCTTTTTAGAAATTATTATCCTATTTCAAATTCAATAATCATTTCTAACCCTGAACTCGCCAAAGCCAAAAGACCCAGCGTTTATAATGACAATATAAGACTATATTAAGGAGTTAAGAAATAGGTAATAAATAATCTAAGTAACCGGATATAAATAGCCGACTATTTAAATCATTTATTACCTATTCCCTAATATTTAACCTTATCAAAAGCCCATTCCAAAATGATTTACCAGACACAAAAAGGAGGAACCGATTAAATCAGTTCCTCCTTTTGAAAAAATTCTAATTTTAACCCTAGAAATTTCAATAATATGTAATTCCTTAGAAATTAGTTGGGCAACCGTAACTACTTCCACCGAATCCATCCATGAAATTATAAGTGATTGTAAAACCAGACCAACCATACCAATCTGAATTTTCAAGTCCACGAATAGCATCAGGAATATTCACTGGTTCTGTCCCTAAATATTCTCCAGTTCGGTTCGCCAAACTTGCTGCGATTTCACCTCTCGTGATTGCTAATTCATCTCTGTCAACATAAGTCGTACTTACATCATCCAAATAATCCGTCATCGTATAACGAGTAGAAAATTCTACTCCAACCGTCCAATATTCATCAATTGCATATTTAAAGCCAACTCCCATAGGAATTGCCAACTGCGTCAGATTATACTGAGAAGGACGACCAGGCAAACCTTGACCTTCCGTTCCCAAAGGTTGTAAATCATACCATTGACCATTTAATTCTGCTTCCGGATTGAATTTAAAAATTCCTAGACCTACAAATACATAAGGAGAATAGTAACGGTCATAAGGATTAAAACCTAAAATATTAAATTCCGGAATAATAGAGAATTCATAAATATCCGAGCGAAAACTTAAATTTCTTGCTTTTCTTGATTCCGTAGATGAGTTCGCATCTTTTCCAGAAATTTGACCATAAGTGAATGATCCTCTAACACCAACCCAATCATTGATATTATAACGTAATAAGATACCACCAGCTAAGTGAGATTCCTTGAGATCCATCGACTTATCTACTAAATCTCCTGCGTACCCTGATACTCCTACAAATATTCCACCTTCCAGATATTGAGCAGAAGCGAATACTGGTGTTAATGCCAAAAGTGTTATTAAAAGAATCTTTTTCATAAGGTTTGCTTCCTTTTTGTTATTAATTTTTTTTTACTTTCTATGTAACGTAAAAAGACTTTATAAAATTACTGAAATTTTAATTTCATCAAATAATAATGACAATACTAACACAAAGATAGAATTATAGTTAAATTTATTTTGGAAAGTACCTCTTAACGTCTTTAAATTTCAATTTTTGAGTTATCAATTAACTTATTCATTTTTAGGTAAATAGCTTTACTCACCCTATGTTCATATCGTTTTTTCTTGAACTTTCGAACCCACTGAATACCACGAATCGCATTACTTAGGAAAACTTCATCTACGTTTTTCAATATATTGATTTCGCATTTTGTAGTTTTCACTTTCAATCCTAATTCTTTACCAATTCCTAAAATAATTTTCCTTGTTGTTCCTGCCGTACAACCTTCCCCCAGCGCTGGAGTTATCAGCGTATTATTTTTAATAAAGAATACGTTAGAATGTGTCGATTCCACAATTCGTTCCTTATTATTTAATAATAAAACGTCATCCACTCCTTTATCTTTTTTGAATAATGATGCCAAGACGTAAGGCAAACCGTTCGCTGTTTTTAGATTATTTAATCGACCTTTATCCAGATTCACTTTCCTAAATATATCAATCGTCAATCCTTTTTCATTCCAATCAAACATACTCGTTTTCAATCGTTCAACCTCTAAAATATAAGAAGCCCCATTCGTCGATGGGGTGTAATACCCACCATCATTTCGAAAAACGGTCAGTCGCATTCTATAATTTTTAGCCTGCTTAGGGTATTTTTGATGGTAATATTTAACAATTCTCCGAATCTCATATTGCCAATATTCAATCCCATGATTCGCTATCGGCAAATCCAACTGTAACATATCTATTCCAGTTTGTAATCGTTCGAGATGCAGTTCTAAAAATGGCATTTTACCTTCAAACATTCGCATGGTTTCAAACAAACCATCGCCGTATCGGAATGCTCTATTATTTAAATTTAGCTTAACTTCTTCTGGAATCGCTAACTTTCCATTATATAATATTCTATCTCGACTCATATTATTCTTGATTCTTGATGCTTCCAGCAAAACTTTCCTAAAAACAGAAGTGTTAACAAAAGGATAAAAAAGTTAGAAGCTTTTATTTCATGATAAATATATTGCATTGTTACTAACTTCCTTAATTAACTATATAAATATTAAAAACTATGAGAGTTGTAGGCGATATTTCACATCCACATTGTAAAATTACGATTTTTAAAACAACAAGTCGTTTTTCCGTAAAGTTCGAGCAAGAAGGTTTCGAACAGACTTATAAGTTTAGAGTTGGCGAAGCTATTAATAATATTAGCGATGTCAAAAAAATAATCACTGAACCAATCATCGAGCAAGTTATCGAACATTTCAAGACAATGGGGAAAATCAAAAAAGCGGCTTTTCAAGATTTCGTTTCAGATGCATTAAGTGAATTTGAAGAACTTTTTTAAGTCTCTAATGAACATTCATATTATATAAAATAATATACATTATAATTTAATTAACAAAGGTTAACGTATAGCACAGTTTAATATTGTCATAATTTTATCTTACATTTGATATTGAAAATATATTCAGAATAATATGTTTTCAAGTGTTCATTACAAGAGAAAAACTTATGAAAATTTCATTCAAAACGTTGTGTTTTACGTTAGCTTTGTTGTGTCCCGTAACAAAAACAATTCATGCAAAACAAGATGCCAACTCAACAAGGGCAATCTGTCGAGCTGTAATTTCAACACCTGCTAATTATTCACAATTACAATCATTTGCAAACGATGGTTTCAATCTCAATTGTAACTGTTTAGTTCGGCAGCGAACACAATTTCTTTCCATGAAAGAAACGATTGTTAATTTCTATGATCCAATCATTTCCGAAAAAACACTTCAAAATAGATTCAATAATAATTCCCTCATCGAAACGAATTATGTTACGCCACTTTATATTGCATTAAGCCGAAAAGATTTTGGTTTATTACGATTATTAATTAATAATAATATTGATTTGAATCAAGTATTTCCTAATGGTTTACGGCCGTTAGAATATGCTTTGCAGGAACACAAACCGTCTTTATTTTCCTTTCTAATCCAACAAGGTGCAAATCCTAAACTTGTCCATATCGGTTGCCCTTTTAATATTTCTTTGACTAAAAAAATCATTCGATTAGGAGCAAGTCCGATGACCATTAATCTAACCTGTTTGTCACACGGTACGAAAGAGTTCGACGAAGTATTAGCACTTATTCCTAATCTGACTGAGAAAATACTCAATCAATTCGAAGCTAATGCTTTATTTCAAAAGCCAAAAATGTTAGAAATCTTGATTAATAAAGGATTAAATATTAATCAAGCTTTTACGACCGGTTTGAAGGAATCGAAAGTTCAAAAAAATCTATTAATTCACGCGATTGAAATGGAAAATACCATAGTTTTTGATTTATTAATAAAAAAAGGAATTTCTCTAAACATGATTAGTTCCAACGGTTTTACACCGATTTATTACGCTATTAAATCTAATAATACATACTATATCGAAACTTTGGTAAACAATGGTGCGAACCTCAACTCCATTAATCCACTGAACGAACAAACGCCCTTAGGCTTGAGTGTTGATTTGAAGTTTAATAAAACCAGTTTATTCCTTTTGAAAAATGGTTCGATTCCATATTCTGATAAGCTAAGCAAGCCAAAACTTCCATTGACAAAGGCGATTCAGCAACGTGATAAAGCACTTATTGATTTAATTATCAATCATACGAATCAATCAAACTTGAATATTAACCAATATTTTGAAGAGGATGATTTATTAAAAAATCCAAAGAAATTAAATTTTTTATTATTAATTGGTTTGAGAAATTCTAATGCATTCTTACAAAAAGCGATTAAAAACAATCGAGTTGAAATAGTTTCCATTTTATTACACCATAATCCAAATTGGCGCATAGCAAATAACGATGAATTACCGATAATTTATCAAGCATTTCAACATAATAATACCCTAATCGCTGCCCAACTAATCCAAAAAGGGGCTGATATTAATACCGAAGTCAAAGGTCAGGAACCGGTGTTAATTCAAGCTATTGAGCAAAATAGTTATATTTTAGTTTATCAACTGCTGCAAGTTGGAGCAAATCCAAACACATTAAGTAATTCAGGCGTTTCCGCACTTCAAGTCGCTATTCAAAAACAAAATATTGAAATCATTAAATCTTTGATAGAACGAAAAGTAGGAATTACTTGCAAAGATTATCTTTTAGCAATTCAATATCAGAATACTTATATTTTAAAACTATTATATCAAGAAGTTGGCAGTTTTAATTGTAAAATTGATGGAAAATCCTTAAAATATCATGCCCGAAAATTGAAACCAAACGTAGGTATTAAATTGTATTTGAATAGAAATTAAAAAGGTAACTCTCCGTTCAAGCTTGGTCGAATTCTTACGAAAGTTAAATGAAAATATGCTAAAAAAGCTTCAACACATCATTCAAAAACAACAACACATAAAACGCTACAATACTGACTTTAAATTTATCTTTGCCCAAGAGTCTAAAAATCATCAAAAACTAATGAAAAATTCATGAAAAAAATATTTTTACTATCAATCGTAACCGTATCTTTCCTGTGGTTCATATCATGCAATGACAATGGAGAAACGGAGAATATTTGTACTTATGGCGAACCAACTCCGATTTTATCTGCGGAGATCGAAGGCGTGAGTGACTATACTTTTTCAGCAAAAGATAGTAGCGGGATGGAAACGGCTTTTTTAACCGATACTTTTTTATTAACAGGTAATATTCGGTTTACTTTGATTCAATCCGGCTGCAAAAATGTTAAGCAAGAGTTTCGGTTTGAGTTGCCAAATGCAGATTATTCGATGCAAGCTGATTCATTTTTTGTACAACGTGTAGCTGAAAGTTTGAAAGTTTTGAGTGAAAAAAGTATCTCTACCAGCCAATCTTTCATTCCCGATTTTGCATTCGAATTATATACGAATGCTGCTCGCGTTACTTTGAATCAAGAATTCGAAGTCGATCAAAAAACTGCTCCCGGTGTATTTTTTAAAATTAATAAAATCGTTAGTACAAACGAAGCAATGATAAGTTTAGCGTTTTTAAATCGGTAAGTAAGTTTCGAGTAACGGATTTTATTGTACAAACGATTGAGACAGTAAATTAATAAAACAATAAAAATGAAAGTAGATATTTTAGCAATCGGCGTTCACCCAGACGATGTCGAGTTGAGTTGTAGCGGCACATTATTAAAACATCAAGCGGAAGGAAAAACCGTTGGTTTGTTGGATTTGACGTTAGGAGAGTTGGGCACTCGTGGCAATGCTCAAATTAGAACGCAAGAAGCAAAGAATGCTGCGGATCTTTTAGGTGTTAAGTTTCGGGAACAGTTAGATTTGGGTGATGGATTTTTTCAGCACAATAAGGAAAATTTAATCGAAATTATTAAAATAATTCGTTATTGCAGACCTGAAATTGTGTTGTGCAATGCCGTTTCTGACCGACATCCTGATCACGGAAGAGCGAGTAAATTATCGACTGATGCTTGTTTTTTATCGGGTTTAGCGAAGATTGAAACGAGCTTTCGTGGAGAAAAACAAAATCGATGGCGGCCAAAAGCTGTTTACCATTATATTCAAGACCATCAATTAAATCCAGATTTTGTAATCGATATTACGCCATTTATGGATCAGAAAATTCAATCTATGCTTCAATATAAATCCCAATTCTATAATGAAGCTTACGAAAAGGAGGAATTAAAAACACCGATTTCAGGTAAAGATTTCTTGGATTTCATGTATGCAAAAGGTAGAATTTTCGGCCGTCCAATCGGAGTAGAATTTGCAGAAGGTTTCACCGTCAGCCGAACAATTGGCGTTAATAATTTATTTGACCTCACTTAATTTTAATATGGAATTAGGAATATGAAATTATCGATTGAACATAAATTATAATACCGATTATCATTCAATAATAAATAGTTCCTAATTCCTAATTTATATATATCTAATCAAGACACATCTGACTCCCAATCCCATTCTTCTTCTCTTGCTCGTTCTAATTTCGTCTTCTCAAAAGTGTCTGGAGGTAAAAAATACTTTTTATTTTCATCGTCATCTTCCTCCCAATCGTCATATTTGCGTTCCGGTTCAATTTCACTTTTTATAATAAAAGCCACTGCAATCCCGACCAACGCACCGAATAAATGACTCTCCCACGAAATACCTTCTTGATTCGGTAAAACACCAAAAAACATTCCGCTATAAAGTACCGTTACAACCAACGCTAAAACGATGGCCCGAACATCTTTTATAAATAAACCTGACCAAAAAACAAAAGCCACCAAACCATAAACGACGCCACTCGCTCCGATATGATAGACATCTCGTGCAAATGC
>CAWVWD010000024.1:0-17604 GCA_963933585.1 uncultured Saprospiraceae bacterium | reverse complement strand
TTGATTACGAAATAATTTAGTGTGAAAACGAATAATTTGGTGCGTTTGCCCTTAAGAATAATAGCTTGACAACGAAATATTAAAATACGATTACCTCAATTGTTTAATCCGTTTTTATAAGAAATTCTTTTGTAAAACTCCGTTACACTTACACTTTAGAATTTTTTTTATTCATTATTTTGGGTTGATTATCAATAGCTGTTTGTCATTTTGATATGATAAATTAAACTTGATTCGCTATTGAATAATTGAGTAAAGCGAATAAAATGGTCTGAAAATTTCGTCCTGTCCTAAAAGAAAGGATAATAAAAAAGTGAGTTTTATCAACGATTTTCAAATATTAAAAGATCGCTTGCGATGCCTTTTTACATCAAAAAAACAATTTTTACATTAAAAATGAAGACTTTAAGGACGTTTTTAATCCCTTTTTTATAAATCAAAATAGCCTTACTTAAAGTCAAGATAGGACAAATTATTTTCTAAAATCTATTTTTTATTTAAAATAGAATCTACGATATTGATATTTTGAATGTATCGTTTTCCATTATAATTTGACTAAAACTAAAAGTCAGCAACCGTATAATTGCCAAAAAATATGTCGCCATTCCTTTCATATTATTGAATTTGAATCTTTATCAGATGAGTTTGAAAAAAGTAAGGCGAGAAATTAAAATGAGAAATTAAAATTAAAATTATGAAAATAATCCAAGCGACCGTCGAACATTTACAGGAATTAGTAAAACTATTTGATGCTTATCGAGTGTTTTATGCACAGGAAAGTGATTTAGTAGAAGCAGAAAAATTCTTAAAAGAGCGATTAAATAAAAAAGAGTCTGTTATTTTAATCGCATTGGATAAAGTCGGAAAAGGCTTAGGGTTTATACAATTATATCCAACCTTTTCGTCCGTTTCAATGCAACCGTTTTATATCCTTAATGACCTTTTTGTTTTTGCTAAAATGCGTGGAAAAGGCATTGGCGAAAGCCTATTAAAAGCGGCTCAAGAATTGGCAAAAGTAAATGGTTGGAAAGGTTTGGCACTCGAAACTAAAACTGATAATCCTGCTCAAAAATTATATGAGCGTTTGGGTTGGGAACGAACAACGGATTTTTATCACTACTTTTGGGTCGAAGCATAGACCGATTTAACATGAAAAGAGTCAGCCGATTTTGAAGCATCCAACTCTTATAAATCGTTCAATATTTATTATTCATCATTTATCATTCTAAAGATGCGAATTGCAGTTTATAGTCGTTTATTAAAACCACAAGATATTCCTTATGTTCAGGCTGTTTTTGATAACTTGAAACATTGGAATACAGATGTTTATGTACATTCAGAATATATTTCTGAAATACGGAAAAAAATAACATATTCGGAGGAAATACGGACATTTGATAGTTGTGAAACTTTGAAATCAGAAGCAGTTGAATTACTAATTGCTCTTGGTGGTGATGGGACGATTTTGGATACTTTATCACTGATTATGGATTCTAATATTCCAATTGCCGGTGTGAATTTAGGTCGTTTAGGTTTTTTGTCGAGCATTGACAAAAATTCAATTGCGGAAGCAATTAAGGCATTAGTTCAGGGTAATTATCAATTGGATAAAAGGACCGTTTTATCCATGGATTCTAACTTACCGATTTTCAACGGCTTAACTTATGCTTTGAACGATTGCACGATTTCGAAACGAGATACCTCTTCGATGATTGTGGTACATACTTATGTGAATGGCGAATTTTTAAATTCTTATTGGGCAGATGGTTTAATTATTTCTACACCGACTGGTTCGACCGGTTATTCCTTAAGTTGTGGTGGTCCGATTATTTTTCCAAACTCCGGAAATTTCGTCATCACACCAATTGCTCCACATAATCTGACGATGCGACCGATGGTGATTCCTGACGATGCGGTTTTGTCTTTTGAGATCGAAGGACGTGGCGAGTATTTCCTTTGTACGCTTGATTCTCGTTATGAAGCGATTACGCAAAGTCACCGTTTCGCAGTCAAAAAAGCAGATTTTACAATTAATATTGCCCGACTTTTCGAGCAAAACTTCCTTTCGACTTTAAGAGAAAAATTGGGTTGGGGAATTGATAGTCGAAATTAGTTCGGGTTGGCGTGACGCTCTGACGTGATGAAAACGCTGATAACGCAGATTTGAAAAAGATATTTTATGCTTTTAGCATAAAATATCTTTTTCAAATCTGCGTTATCAGCGAAACCTACGGAATCAATTACATCAGAACGTCCCGTCAAAACGGCCGAACCCGCAACCCCTCCGAACTATTGACGAATTAAACGGTTATAGGTTCTTTAATTTAATTCAACAACGGCAGGCAGAAGCTTGGCTTTATTTTTTATGAAAAACGAACGATTACTTTTATTGATATTAGCAATAATTCAGTTTACGCACATTCTAGATTTTATGATCATCATGCCATTAGGTTCGACCCTGATGCACACTTTCGATATTTCTCCACAACAATTCAGTTTAATCGTTTCGGCTTATGCAATTTCGGCTTTTATTTCCGGAATTATTAGTGCGTTTTTCTTAGACAAATTTGATAGGAAATCAGCATTAATATTCGCTTATATCGGTTTTACAATCGCCACATTTGCTTGTGCATTCTCTTCTGGTTACGTCCTATTTTTGGTATTTAGATGTTTGACGGGTTTATTTGGTGGCGTTTTGGCGAGTTTGATTTTATCCATTGTGGCGGATACCGTTCCATTAAATCGTCGGGCCACAGCCATGAGTTATATTATGATGGGATTTTCAACGGCAAGTGTAGTTGGTGTGCCGTTTGGTTTATATTTATCAGCAATATTCACTTGGCAGGTACCATTTTTGGTCGTTGCAGGGGTTTCAAGTTTAATGGTTCTCTTTGCTTTTGTAAAATTACCACAAATGCGAAAACACCTCGAAACAGCAGATGAACGCCCAAAAGCGTGGGCGAATATCGTTGGTATTTTTAGAAATAAGAATCAATTACGTGCCTTAGGTTTTACAATGTTAATGATGTTAGGACACTTTACGATTATTCCTTTCATTGCTCCTTATATGATTAGAAATGTTGGTTTCAGTGATATCAATGTTTCTTATATTTATTTTATTGGTGGTTTAGCCACATTTTTCACACTGCCCCTTTTCGGGAAGTTAGCAGATAAATACGGACATCGAAAAATATATGTCATCATGGGAACGGCTTCTATTATTCCACTTATACTAATTACCAATTTACCAGCCGTACCATTCGTTGCTGCTTTAATGGTAACAACCTTGTTTTTTATCATCGCCAGTGGTCGTTCTGTTCCTGCAACAACATTGGTGACATCCGTCGTCAAATCTGAAAACCGAGCTGGGTTTATGAGTTTGCGTTCTTCTGCCAATCAATTAGCGTTGGCATTATCGTCGATAATCGCCGGAATAATTATGGTTGAAGATGAAGCAACCGGGGCATTATTAAATTATAATTGGGTCGGTTATGTAGCTGTTTTTATGACGGTTTTATCCGTCTGGATGGGTAGTAAATTGATTGCAATTGATGATTAAGCTGGATGGCTTATTTTAGATTCCAGCGACTTGATTTCAAGTAAAATCATTCAAAAGTCTATAAAAATCTATTTTATCCGTAAAATATGTGTTTTCCATTTATTTTATGGAATAATAATTCACCGATGACTGATTGAGCAATTATACTCATTTAAAAGTCTTTTTGTATTGATAATTTTCTTTTCATTTAAATTGACTATCAATCGTTTATCAATTTTTATTTATTGAAAAAGGAATGAATTATTAGTAGTCGAAATGTGGAAAAAGATGAAATTGGTAGCCGTATTTGGATGGGTAAGGAAAGGTTAAAAAGTTAGAATTCACTTTTATTCACTTAAAGTCTTTTGAAGTTTTAGACAAATGACTATTTTTGTGGCTAATTGTAAAAATAATAATTTTATCACTTAAATAGAAAAGAGGTGTCTGAGAGGAATCAACGTAAATACGAAAGTGTATATTCCAAAACGGTAAGAGCTGGCAAAAGAAGAACTTACTTCTTCGATGTTAAGCAAACTAAGGGTAATGATTACTACCTGACTATCACGGAAAGCAAAAAACGTTTTGAGGATGGTGGGTACGAGAGACACAAAATTTTTCTTTATAAAGAAGATTTTAATCGCTTTTTAGAAGGTTTGAACGAAACTGTGGATCACGTAAAATCTGATTTAATGCCAGATTATGATTATGATGAATATACTCGTCGTCATGAAGAGTATGAACTAAACAAGGAGCAAGAACAACAAGGTGATAATGGCGATACTGCCATTGTGAATGAACCTGTTGTGAATGAACCTGTTGCGAAAGAAGAGGATACGGTTTCTTCTCTTGATAAGATTGAAGATGATCTTGCTTGGTAAAATTCGCACCGTATAAAGCAACTTATTATTTCTCGTTTTGATGAAATGATGTAGTTTCGATTTCTTGCGAATTAAAGAAATTTAAAAAAAGCCTCAACGCTCTTGCTGTTGAGGCTTTTTTCGTATTTTTGAAATCGGCTATTCTGATATTCTAAAGTGAACAATATGAATCAAGTTATGTACAAAGGTTTATTTCTATTTTTATTGTCAATAATGGTTACGCCGATTTGGTCGCAATCGAATCATAAAAATTTGCGAGAAGGCGATAAAAGTTATTACCAAAAGGAATATTTAAAAGCAGAAGAAAATTATCGAAAAGCATTAGAAAAAAATGCAATCTCGGTGAGTGGAAATCATAACTTAGGAAATTCATTATATAATCAAAATCGTTACGAAGAGGCGGCGAAGTACTTTGAAAGTGCTGCATTACAAGCTGTCGATCAAACCGAAAAGGCGATGTCTTACCATAATTTGGGCAATGCTTATTTATCACAACTTAGCGGCGTTGGAAACTCAGGTCAAGCACCGGAGTTATTGAATAAAAGTATTGACGCTTATAAACAATCACTCAAATTAAATTCTCAAGATAAAGCGACAAAATATAACTTAGCTTACGCTCAAAAGCTACAAGAACAAATGGCTCAACAGCCTCAGCAGCAGCCACAACAAAATCAAGAGAACGAAGGAAATCCTCCGCCAAAATCTGAAGAGAATCCGTCACCAAATGACGAATCTCAAAATCAACCGCCCGAAAAAGAGCAGCCAAAACCAGAACCTCAACCAAGTTCGGATAATAATATGACGAAAGAGGAAGCAGAACGCTTGATTAAAATCATGGAAGAAGAGGAACGTAAAGTACAGCAACGAATGAATAAAAAAGGAAAAAAGAATAATTCAAGTGGGAAGGATTGGTGATTTGCGTAGTAGTTAGCCTTAGATTTAGTGAATTTCTAAAGGTTGATGAATCTTTTATTACCTAAAAAAATAATTGAATAGGAAGCAGTTTTGGTTTTAATTTCGATTAGTATAGAGTTGTGATTTTGGTTGTGAAAGGATGAAACGGAAACATTTTAGGCGTCTTTTTTCATTACCAATGGTTTAACAACTCATTTTCAGAACGTTACATTAAAGAAGTTAATCGTATAATATTTAAATTTCTATTGAAAAATTCTTAAAAAAACTATAACTTTGCCGCCCTATGTTTAAAAAATCAGTAAAAATTGTTTTTCCAGTTTTAATAATGGCTTTAATTTTCTCTTCATGTAGCAGAGATTATGACAAATTATTAAAAAGTGACGACTTTGCTTTGAAGTTGGCGAAAGCCTACGAATACTATGAAGCGGAAGATTATTATAAGTCTCAAATGTTATTTGAGCAGGCACGTCCATTTTACCGTGGAACGAAAGAATTAGAGAAAATCTATTTCTATTATACTTATGCACAGTTTCACCAAGAGAAATATATTCTTTCGGCGTATTACTTTAAGGATTTTTCAAAGAATTATCCGAATAGTGAATATGCGGAGGAATCGACTTACATGGCTGCGTATTCTAGTTACATGATATCGCCAAATTACAAATTGGAACAAACGACAACTCAAAATGCAGTTGACGGTTTTCAATTATTCATCAATACTCATCCGAATAGTGATCGAGTGGAGAGATGTAATATTTTGATTGACGAATTACGTGCGAAGAAAGAGAAAAAAGCAATTGCTACAGCTGATTTGTACCTTAGATTAAAGGAATATCAAGCCGCGACGCATTGTTATAAAAACGTATTAAAGGATTATCCAGATACTCGTTCTGCAGCAAGTGTTCGTATGAAAATTTTGAGCGCAAGTTTTGATTTAGCATCAAATAGTGTGGATTCTAAAAAAGCAGAGCGTTTCGAAAATACAATACAAGAATACAAAGAGTTCATGAGTCGACATAGTGCCGATGATACTTTGATGGAAGATGCTAAGAAGATTTATCAATCAGCAGTTTCTCGATTAGCAAAAATAAGAGAATTATAAAAAGGTATAAAGGTATTTTGACGTAGCCGTTCAAAGATGAACTGCTATCAACGATATTTATACCAATAATAATATTCCTTTCAGAAAGGAAACAAAAATGTCTATTTCATGGTTACAATATAATGAAGTCCGCCTACAATATGAACAGGCAGTACCAATATATTTTTTGAAATAACATTTTAACCAGATTTATTTGAACGTAATTATTAAAATTACAACAATCTAAATACTATGGCTGATATTAAGCAAAAAGCACAAGGAATGTATTCAAGTGCTCAACCTCGTAATATTTCAGAGCTGATTAAGGATACGCACAATATTTACGAATCACTTTGTATTATTTCCAAGAGAGCGACTCAAATTGCGGTTCAAATGAAACGTGAGCTACATGCTAAATTGGAAGAATTTGCTTCAACAACTGAAAATTTAGAAGAAATTCACGAGAACAAAGAACAAATCGAAATCTCTAAATTCTATGAGCGTTTACCGAATCCGGCAATTATCGCTACCAATGAATTTTTGGAAGGTACTTTGTATCACCGTTACCGTGACACTAAATAATAATTGATTATTCTATAACGAATATATTATTGGGGAATTATGAATATAGAATTAATTTACGGTTTGTAAATTGTTTCTTATTCGTAATTCCTTTTTTAGTTTATGGTAAGGACACCGAGCAGAAATAAGCTACGAGTGCTGACTTGCCCTTTTTCCTACTAAAAAACTAAAAAAATAAGCCTGGCACTCGGCTACCTATTAATTTCCATAAACCTCTTAGAAGTAAAGGTAATTTTGCTATAATTAATCGCTTATTTATTTACGCTCCCCTAAGTCGTATTATTTTTACGATATTACAATTTAAACCGTATCGATTTTGAAAATCGATACCGTTCAATTACCAACAAAAAATCAATGATGAACCTTGAAGCATTAAAAGGTAAAAAAATAATTTTGGGCATTACGGGAAGTATTGCTGCTTACAAATCGGCTTTGCTAACTCGTCTTTTGATAAAAGCAGGAGCAGAAGTTCAAATCATTATGACTTCAGCCGCTGTTAATTTTATTACGCCACTTACCTTTTCGACACTTTCCAAACGTCCCGTTTTTATAGAAGTCGCAAATGGTGACGGGTGGAATAATCATGTGGAACTTGGACTTTGGGCGGATGCAATGGTTATCGCTCCGATTACGGCAACGACTTTATCCAAAATGGCTTCCGGTTTATGTAATAATATGTTGGTAGCGACTTATCTTTCTGCTCGTTGTCCCGTGTTTTTTGCCCCAGCAATGGATTTAGATATGTGGGTTCATCCGGCGACTCTTCGAAATATCGAACATCTGATAAGTTATGGAAATCATTTAATTCCTGTTGGTTTTGGAGAATTAGCAAGTGGACTTGTTGGTGCAGGAAGAATGGCTGAACCTGAACTTATTGTGAAATTTTTGAGTGATTTCTTTACAGATGATATTCCGCAAGATTTAGCGGGAAAAAAGGCAATCATTACCGCAGGGCCAACTTATGAGGCAATTGATCCAGTTCGTTTTATTGGGAATCGTTCTTCTGGGAAAATGGGTATCGCAATTGCTGAAAATATGGCAAAACGTGGTGCAGAAGTACATCTAATTCTTGGACCTTCAAGACTTTCAACCTCCGAAAAAGGCATTACAACCATTAATGTAGAGACTGCTCAACAAATGTATGAAGCAGCGATTGACCTATTCCCAAACGTTGATATTGCAGTATTAGCAGCAGCCGTTGCAGATTATCGTCCGAAAAATACAGCACACGAGAAAATTAAGAAAAAATCGGATAATATGACTTTGGATTTAGAGAAAACTTTTGATATTGCGGCTCACTTAGGCAAAGAGAAGAAAGCACATCAATTCACCATTGGTTTTGCATTAGAAACGAATAATGAAGTGGAAAATGCAAAAGGAAAATGTCAACGCAAAAATTTTGATTTTATAGTTTTAAATTCTCTTCAAGATAAAGGAGCAGGATTTAATCACGATACAAATAAGGTTACTTTAATTGATAAATACAATAACTTGGAGGAATTTGAGTTAAAAACCAAACTCGAAGTAGCAGAAGACATTATTAATAAAATAGTTAGTCTTAGTGATTCATAAGTAAGCGAATTAAATAAAAATATGAAACGTTCTATAATATTAAGTATCGCAATATGCTTAGCTGTGATGGCTCAAGCTCAAGAATTTCAAGCAAAAGTGACGGTAAATACGCCAAAACTACAATCTGCTGATCCAAAGATTTTTGTAACCTTACAGAATTCTATCCGAGATATGTTGAATAATACCAAATGGTCGGAAGATGTTTTTGAGCCAGTAGAACAGATTCAACTAACCATAACTATCAATATTAAAGAAGAGATTTCTGCAACAAGTTTTAAAGCAGATATGGCGATTCAAGCAGTTCGTCCGGTATATAATAGTAGTTATGAAACTGTAATTTTTGCCTCACAAGACCAGGATGTTAAGTTTACGTATGAAGAATATCAACCGGTAGAATTTTCCAAAAATACCTTTACGGATAATTTATCATCGATTTTAGGATTCTACGCTTATACTATTTTAGGATTAGATTATGATTCTTTTTCAGAGCTTGGTGGTGATCCACATTTTCAGGAAGCTCAAAACATCGTTTCTACTATTCCTTCCAATATTGCTCAATCTGCTGGAGGTTGGACTTCTATCGAGAAAGGACAACGTAGCCGTTATTGGTTAATTGAAAATATCTTGAATCCTCGAATGATTCCTTATCGTAAAGCAATTTATTTGTATTATAGAGGAGGTTTGGATAGAATGGCAGATGATTCTGAAACGGCTCTAACTGCTTGTGCAACAGCGATTACACAAATTGCAGAAGCGAATAAAGCATATCGTAATTCTATGATTATTCAAATATTCGCACAGATGAAATCTACTGAAATTTTACAAATTTTCATCAATGCAAATACTACTCAAAAACAACGGGTCTATAAAGCAATGATTCAACTCGACGCTGCAAATACTTCTAAATATGCACCGATTCGATAACGCTTAAAATATCACTGAATTGCGGCCGTTAGAGATAGCCGCTACGAAAACCATCATTCGATTATAAAATAAATCGAACGATGGTTTTCTATTTTTAAGGTATTCGTCCCTTTTTCTCGACCTTTAAGTACAATATTTCCTCACTTCGTCTAAATAAATATTGTTCTTATCAACTGTCTCAGAAATTTGACGTTTTGATTTTGTTAATACGTATTTTTGCGTTAAACGATGATAATTAGTTTATAATTTACAAAACATGGCAATTTTTTTATTTCTATTAATATTTGGTGCTTTAGAGTTTTATTTATTTAATGCTTTTCGAGGTGCTTTTTTGGATACAGTTTGGGCAAAAGTTGGAATGGCTTACGTGATAATTTCCGTGATGACATTCGCCGCTACTTACCTAAAAGTAGTTCCTGCGTTTCGTTCTGGATTTAATGCCACATTGACGAATAATCTTTTAATGGGATTTTCATTTACATTCTTTATAACGAATTTCGTTTTAATCGCAGTATTCTTCGCAGAAGATATCTTTAGAGTATTTGATTATATTTGGCAAGTATTACCAATAAAAGATACCGGCAAAACAGCATTCGCAAGTCGCCGACAATTCATTGGTACAACCGCAACTTTACTTGCAGCTGTACCTTTCGCAGGATTAATTTATGGCGTTTTGAAAGGTCGTTATAATTATAAGGTTTTTCCTGTTGCTTTAAAATTTTCAGATTTACCAAAAGCTTTTGACGGATTTAAAATCGTTCAAATTTCAGATGTTCATTCCGGTAGTTTTGATAATATAGCAGAAGTAGAAAGAGCAGTCGGAATTATTCAAGCCCAAAAACCAGATATGATTGTTTTTACTGGCGACTGGGTCAATACATTTGCAGAAGAACTGAAACCTTATATTCCTATTTTCAAATCATTAGAAGCTCCTTTTGGAAAATACGCAATTTGGGGAAATCATGATTATGGACGCCGACAAGATGGACAAAATAATATTGATATCTTGAGAGGATTCGTGAATGAAGCTGGTTTTACCGTTTTAGAAAATGAAAACGTCAAAATCGAAAAAGATGACGAGTCATTCCGTTTATTTGGTGTAGAAAATTGGGGAAAACCACCTTTTCCTCAAATCGGGGATTTGCAAAAAGCAAAATCAAATTCGGAAAAAGGAGAATTTTCTATTCTACTTTCTCACGATCCAACACATTGGGATGCAAAAGTTATTGATGATGACCATCATTTTCATTTAACACTTAGCGGACATACGCACGGTGCTCAAATCGGAATCGAAGCGAAATGGCTGCGTTGGAGTCCGAGTAAATATATTTATCCTCGTTGGGCAGGAATTTATAAAGAAAAAAATCAATATTTATACGTCAATCGTGGTTTCGGATTTTTGGGTTATCCTGGAAGAGCGGGAATTAATCCCGAGATTACGACGATAAAATTGAAGAAAGCATAAGGCTAAATTCGTAGTTTTCAGTTAGCATTATTGTGATAAATCCTACTAATTTCGAGCTTGATATTTAAAAAAAATAGTGAAAACGGTGAGCCGAAAGCGATAACCGTGTAACAATCAAAACGAATGCGATATTTCATAAAGTTGGCCTATAATGGCATCAGATTTCATGGTTGGCAATCACAGATTAATGCAGTGACGATTCAAGGAACGATTGAAACAAAAATGTCGCTTTTATTACAAACGAAGCTTGTAATTGTGGGTTGTGGCCGAACAGATACTGGCGTTCATGCAAAAGAATATTACGCTCATTTTGATTACGAAGATGACTTTCCAAAAAACTTCTTGCATCGCTTGAATTTGATTCTACCAAAGGATATTGCGATTTATGAAATATCGGAAGTAAAACCCGAAACACATGCTCGTTTTGATGCGTATCATAGGAGTTATGAATACCATATTTGTTTTGATAAAAATCCTTTTGAAATAGAAACAGCTTGGGTTTATCCATATCAAGCCGAATTATTAGACATTGATAAAATGAAAGCTGCGGCAGCAGTTTTGATGGAATTTGAGGATTTCAATACCTTTTGTAAAACAAATACGGATGTGAAAACAACGCTTTGCGAAATGAAGCGTTCGGAATGGATTTTTGATGCCGAAAATCGAAGATTAGTTTTTCATATTTCTGCGAATCGCTTTTTGCGAGGAATGGTTCGTTTAATTGTTGGAATGTGTGTAAATGTTGGTATTGGTAAGGTTTCTATAGCAGAATTGCGACAAGCATTAACGGAAAAACGTCCGCTAAAATTTCCCTACTCTGTTCCAGCTCAAGGTTTATTTTTGATTGATATTCGATATAAATTTATGTCCTAAATATAGCGTATTTTCTTATGGATTTAACGTAATCCATTCACCAAAAATAGCAGTATTACCAAAATACGCCGATTAAAAAATACCATTCCCCTTCATTTTTATAAATAATTTGTGTTTTTTGGATATTATTATGAAGTTGAATTAGATAGAAAGTATTTTGGAAATGCCTTCTATCTAATTTATATTGAATTAAAATCAACAATTAAATTTTCCAAACGTTTTCATAATAGCTTTATTGATTATTCAATATTTTTATTAAAATTTTTCATTTTAATTAATTATATGATTGCGAAAGAATTTATATCATCATTAATTCCTCCTTTAAAATGGGACGATACCGGCGAAAAAGCGTTAGGCTGGATGGCGGATTTTCATGTTCGACACCTACCTGTGGTGAATGACGGAAATTATATGGGTGTGATTTCGGAAGATGATATTTTCGATTTTAGCAACCCAGAAGCAGCAATAAGCGAACATCCAATTACAAAGCAACATACATCTGTAGATGAATACGAACATATTTATGAGATTGTAAAAACGGCTGTTCGATATCAATTATCAGTAATTCCAGTAATTGATGATACGGAACGATTATTAGGCGTAATCACGATGGAGACATTGCTAGCTCATTTTGCACAATCGATTTCTTTGACCGAACCTGGAAGTATCTTGGTTTTGGAAGTTGGACGGAGAAATTATTCTTTGGCCGAAATCGCTCGATTAGCAGAATACGAACAAGCTACAATTTTGAGTTCTTCGATTTTATCTCCTCCAGATTCTGCGAATTTGGAAGTAACGCTAAAATTCAATACAAGAGAAATCAGTGGTTTGGTTGCTACTTACGAACGCTTCAATTACCGTGTAAAAGCATCTTATCAAGAGTCCGATTATATGGACGATTTACAAGAACGTTATGATGGTTTAATGAATTATTTGAATGTTTAGTTTTGATTTTTTGTATTGAGGTCTTGAAGTGTTAATATTACTACAATCGTTATTACTTTAACTCGAAACATAAAATAAAATACTTCAGAAAATTTAGTGAAATGAAAATATCTATAATTGGTTGTGGTTGGTTGGGTTTGCCTTTAGGTGCATTTTTAGTTCAAAAAAATTATGCTGTTAAAGGTTCTACGAGGACGGAAAGTAAGTTAGAAATAATCCGTAGCAAAGGAATTGAACCGTTTCTGATTGATTTAAAATCAATTATTGACCATCAAAATCATTCAAACCATTTGGATAATTTGGATGATTTTTTCGATACAGATTTATTATATATCAATATTCCACCAACTCGTAGTAATCCAAATATTGAAAATGATTATCCAAAATGGATTAAGTTCCTAATACAAAAGTGTGAAACCTTTGGCATTCAAAAAGTGATTTTTGTGAGCTCGACAGGTGTGTATCCGAATACAGAAAGTATTGTGACCGAAGATACTTCACCAAATCCTCAAACGGCTTCTCAACGAGCGATTATTCAAGCAGAAAAATTATTGATTTCTAATAAAAACTTCAAAACAACGATTTTGCGTCCTTCTGGTTTAGTTGGTGGAAATCGTATTGCTGGAAGATGGTTTGCTGGAAAGCAAAATGTTTCTGGTGGAAATATTCCTGTTAATTTGGTACATTTGGACGATTGTATTGGCGTAAGCCATGAAATTATTCGACAAAATATGTTCGGTGAAGTTTTGAATCTTTGTGCAGACGAGCATCCAATAAAATCTGAATTCTATACGGCACAAGCAGAGAAATACGGGTTTGAGAAACCTTCCTTCCAAATGGAAATCCCACAAAATTTTAAAATTGTTGATAATCAAAAATCAAAACAGTTATTAAATTATCAATACCTAAAACCAAGTCCAATGGATTTTTAGTGTAGACTTTTAAACTCCTTAGTATTTTAATACCTATTTAGAAAATTGATTTTTTCCATAAAACGGATCCAGATAATCCTCTTTTTTTTACGTTCGTTCTATTATTCCATAGTTTACGACTTGTTATATACTATAAAAAACAATATATTTGTGTTATTCCTGATTTGAGGAATTAAAAATAATATTTTTTGGCCTAATCATTATTAAATGTTTTTTAAACCAAAAAAGATGAAATCAAAGACAATAACGATTGCTTCCAATGATGAATTACGCAGCAAAGTAAACGAAGCGATTACAGAAAATTTCCAACCTACCTTAGCGATTGTATTTAATTCTCTAAAAAATAATATTGAAGAAATTCAAGTACTCTTTAATGACAAAGGGATTGATTTAATTGGTTGTACAACTGCCGGAGAAATCGTGAATGCTGAATTATTCGAAGAATCCGTTGCCATTCTCTTAATGGATATAAATCGTGATTTTTATACCATAAAACAAACTAATCACGGAGATAATCTTTATAAAAATGCACTTCAAACAGGTCAAGACATTGAAGCATTATATGAAAATATTGGCTTAATTATCATGATCAGTGATTTTGCTGTTGATACTGCAAGTATTGTAACAGGAATTAAAGATGGAATTGGGAAAGAAGTTCCAATGTATGGCGGATTAGCTGCTGATGATTTGCAAGTAGAAAAGACATACGTTTTTTCTAATACTAATTTGACCTCAAAAGGTTCCGTCATTTTAGTAATTGATACGGATAAAATAGAAATATCGGGTTTAGCGACGAGTGGCTGGGAAGCAATTGGGCTGGAAAAGACAATTACAAAATCTGTTGGAAACGTCATCCATGAAATAGATAATGAGCGAGCTTATGATATTTTCATCCGTTATTTTGGATTAATGGATAAATCACATTCTATGGAACATTTACTCTCTCTTCAAAATAATTATCCCTTACAAATTATCCGTAATAATGATACAATTTTGCGTACACTTCTTTTAATGGATGAAACCGAAGGAACAATTACACTGATGGGAGGTGTAAATCAAGGTGATAAGTTTAAGTTCTCTAGCTCTCCAGGGTTCGAGGTAATTGAACAAATAATTTCGGAGTTTCAAGACTTAAAAGATAATTCACCGGAAGTAGATGCCTTACTTTTATTTTCTTGCAAAGGGCGTCACCTAGCTTTTGGTCCTTTGATTGAAGATGAAATTGAAGGGCTATATAATTATTGGAAAACACCGATGATTGGATTTTTGGCTTATGGTGAAATCGGAAATACGCTGAACGGCATTTGTGAAATCCATAACGAAACTTGTTCATTGGTCACTTTTAGAGAAAAAACATAACCTATCATTTCAATAAATAAAATTCCTCTTTTATATCATTCTAGTTTTTATATTTTTTAATGATTATCTTGATGTAATCGTAAAACCAGCAAATACTGTCAACTAAATAAATAGGCATGGATAAACAATACTTTTTAGGGTTAATTAATAGTCTACGCACAGTAAGTGAAACCGAAAAGAGATTGCTTTTGACACACTTCGAAAAAATGGAAAAGAAGGCTGCTCGAAAGGATTTTATGCTTACACGACTGCAAAAGGATAAAGAAATTGCAACAAATATTTTGAATGCGACAATTAAGGATTTAGAATTACATAAAAAAGAAGTAGAAGATGTCAATCAATTATTAATAGAACAGAAATTAATTGTTGAGGAAAAGTCCAAAATATTAGAAGAAAATTTACAAAAATTGAAATTGTCTTATGACGAATTAGAACAATTTTCATACATCGCTTCACATGATTTAAAAAGTCCGCTCCGAACAATTTCAAGTTTTGCACAATTACTCAAACGTCGCTATTACAACCAGTTAGATAGTGATGCAGATGAATTTATTGAGTTTATCGTATCCGGTGTTCAGCAGATGGACGATGTTATCCGCAATTCTTTGGAATATGCGAAGGTTGGCAAAGATGAGAGTATTTATAAAACGACGAACCTGAATACGATTCTTGGTTTAGCACAGTTGAACCTCAAAGAAGATATGGAGGAAAATAATGCTCAAGTCCTCACTCTTGAACCGTTACCAACGATTCTTGCAAGCAAGACAAGCATCTTACAGCTTTTTCAAAACATCATTGGAAATGCTATAAAATTTCACCGAGAAATTCCGCCAGTTATTAGAATTTCATACGCCGAAATAGATGGAAACTTATGGCAATTTCATATAACAGATAATGGAATCGGAATAAACTTAAGATACCAAGAAAATATATTTCTACCTTTCAAAAAGCTACATGATAAAAAGAAAGATGGTCAAGGAATTGGCTTAGCAATTTGTAAAAAGGTCGTGGAAAATCACGGTGGAACAATTCATATTGAATCTCAAATAAATATCGGTACAACTGTTATTTTCACGCTACCAATAACTGTAAAAAAGGTCATTCTGGAAGATATTCCTACTTATTAAGACAAATTTTCTCCTATAATAATTAATCAGATTTGAGTCAACTCATGACTGTTTTCTTTCGAAAAATGCTGCCATCCAAAGATTATAAAAAGCACAAATTTTACACGTATTTTACACGTATTTTACACGTATTTCTTAAATTATAAACCATTTATCCTTCCCTTTGTTTCATGCCTAATATTTTGGTATCTTGCTATTAAATAGCATACACACAACTTTATTATGGAAACCACAACTAATTTAAGGGACGTTTTCGCAGCTGAAGATACAAATGCAGTTGCCCGCAAAAAAGACCACATTGAGTTAGCGTTCAAGTCTCAAGTTAAAGAAAATCAAGTCGATAAACGGTTTTATTACGAACCGGTTTTGTCCAAACATCCAGATAAAAATACGCTTCCACACTTTCAGTTTCTAGGCAAAACTATGCGGTCGCCGCTATGGGTGAGTAGTATGACTGGTGGCACAGAATTGGCCAACAAAATCAATCATAATCTCGCTCGAGCTTGTCAAGATTTTGGAATGGGAATGGGTTTAGGTTCTTGTCGCTCTTTATTATATTCTGATGAATATTTGAAGGATTTCAATGTTCGCCCATTGATTGGAAATAATTTACCGCTTTACGCTAATTTGGGAATCGCACAGTTGGAACAACTCGTGGATAACAACGAATATTATATCATCGAAAATTTAATTAATAAATTAAATGCAGATGGTTTAATCATTCATGTAAATCCACTTCAAGAATGGTTACAGCCGGAAGGAGACCGTTTCAAATATGCTCCAATTGATACGATCAAGCGATTAATTGATAGATTAGATTTGAAAATAATTGTCAAAGAAGTTGGTCAAGGAATGGGTTACGAAAGCCTGAAAGCCTTATTTCAATTACCTTTGGAAGCCATTGATTTTGCTGCAAATGGTGGAACAAATTTTGCCAAATTAGAACTGTTACGAAGCAATGAAATGAAACAAGTAATTTACGGACAATTGGCAAATGTCGGTCATAGTGCGGAAGATATGGTTGGTATTGCGAATCAAGTCTTAGCAGAGTTAGGGCATAAAGCATTGTGTAAACAAGTCATCATTTCTGGCGGAATTCAATCATTTTTAGACGGTTATTATCTAATTAATAAACTACAAACGAACTGTGTGTACGGTCAAGCTTCTGCTTTTCTAAAACATGCTCGAGGTTCTTATGAGGAATTATACGATTATGTGGATGCACAAATTGAGGGTCTGGAATTAGCAAACGCATTTTTGAAAGTGAGGTGATTTTCTTTATATCATAATCACAGAAAATCGTTGAACGATTGAATCCTTCCCTTAAGAAGGAAGAAAACCAGATAATCATACTCGAATAAACTAAATCGAGTACTGTCCTTTGGCTTTTCTAAATAAGGAAAGATTAAGAGA
>CAWVWD010000023.1:0-17705 GCA_963933585.1 uncultured Saprospiraceae bacterium | reverse complement strand
TGGTGACATGCATTCCTTTGTTTTTATTATGAATGGAAAAAATGCAAAAAAATTCTTGGATGTCGCAAAGAATATTGTAGAAGACCCTTTTGTAGCGACGTTTACAAGTGCCGTTCCTGGATTGAGTGCCATTCAAGGTATTTTGGGTTTGGTATCGAATGTGATTGTGAAAGAGGATGATGTGACGGTGGAAGATTACAAATCGTTCAAGAAAGAAATGGATAAATTTATTAATCATTATAATGGTTTGGCGAGAGCGGAAGGAAATTTTACTTATAATCTGAACAGCTTAGAAGTACGTTTGGAAGCCTTGAGAACGGTGATGAATAATTATACTCTGGAGCGTGTTGGAGCGATTCATCCTGAAGCAAATTTTGATGGAATGGAGTTACATGAAGTGATTGCGACATATTATACACCTTTGGAGTTAGAGAGTAATCTTAATAAGATTTTGGGAGAATATCAATCGGGAAATACGATGAATTATACGACTGCGTTGGCAGACGAACGTTTATATTTTCCTGTGTATGCAGTAAATCAAGCTCAATTTATTAGACAAGAATTGGAAGGTTTGAATAATGAATTTATTTCAAGCTACCGTAATTATCATAAGGCGATTAAGTTGGTTTTGATGGATAGCAAGAAATTATCAAAGGATAATGGTGTTTCTGCAGATAAAAAAATTATCGTTTTAGATGAAAAATTAGAACGTTTAATTTCGACTTTTGAGAAGAACGTGAAGGTTAGAAATGTGGTAAATGCCTTGAATAATATTCCTACTTTTTAAGTTTCTGTTCGGTATTGGATATCAGGCAATAATGATAATAAACCGTATCGATTCTAAAAATCAACACGATTCCTAATAGATCACTCAAACAAACCAAACTATGAAATATCAATTATTTACTATTTTATTGCTTTTCACAAATGTGTTTTCTACAATTGCCCAAGTCAATTTTACAGATTCTAATTTACCGATTTTTATAATTAATACAGATGGTGGAATCGTTGATGAACCTAAGGTTGGGGCTGATCTAGGAATTATTGATAATAATGGTCAACGGAATAGCCTTACAGATGCTTTTAATGATTATGATGGTCGAATTGGTATAGAATTGCGTGGACAAACTTCTCAGTTTTTATTCGATAAAAAGTCGTATGGTTTTGAAACGCGGGATGCAAATGGAGAAAATTTGAATGTGTCATTATTGGATTTACCGGAAGAAAATGACTGGATTCTATATGGGCCCTTTTCGGATAAAACAATGATTCGGAATGTATTGATGTACGAATTAAGCAATCAGATCGGAATGTATGCGAGCCGAACGAAGTATTGCGAATTGGTGATTAATAATGAATATAAAGGGGTTTATGTTCTGATGGAAAAGATTAAACGAGATGGAAATCGAGTAGATATTGCAAAATTAAATCCAGATGAGATTTCAGAAACGGATATTTCCGGAGGGTATATTTTGAAGTTGGATAAGTATTCTTGGGATGACCAAAATCTATTTAATTCTGCTTTCGCGAGTGACCCTAACTCAATGTTATATCAGGTTATTTATCCAAAGAATGATAATTTACAATCGGAACAGTTTACTTATATTCAAGATTTTATGTATGATTTTGAAGCGGCATTAAGTGGTGAGAATTATAAAGATGAAACGCTTGGCTATCGTCAATATATTGACGTAAATTCCTTCATTGATTTCTTATTATTGAATGAATTGGGGCGAAATCCAGATGCCTATAGAATCAGTACGTATTTTCATAAACAGCATGATGATGATGGTGGAAAATTAAAAATGGGGCCAATTTGGGATTTTAATATTGGAATGGGCAATGCGAATTTTTGTTTGGGAGGCAGTCCGACAGGTTGGGTTTTGGATTATAATGATGTTTGTCCAGATGATACTTGGTTGATTGGATATTGGTGGAATCGACTGCTATCGGATGAGGCTTTTGCTTTGGCGGTTTCTGAACGTTGGGAAATGCTTCGGGAAACAGTTTTTAGTATTGAAAGTATTCATCAATTAATTAATGATCATGCGATATTATTAAATGAATCGCAAACTCGAAATTATCAACAATGGAATATTTTAGGGGAATGGGTCTGGCCGAATGATTTTGTGGGAGAAACTTATGAGAGTGAGGTCGTATTTTTGAAAAATTGGTTCGATGACAGAGTGGATTGGATGGATGCGAATATGTCAGACCTTGGAGGACATACAGAACCAATTTATCCAGGGAATAGTTTTTTATTATACCCAAACCCATTTGATGATGTCCTGAATATTGCGGTAAAACAGGCAAAAAGTGGAGAAGCTGTTTTAACCATTTTTAATACCGTTGGTCAAAAAATAACATCAGTTAATATCGATGTTGAAATCGGTTTAAATCACAGATTAGAAATCCCAAAAAGCATTACTGCTCAATTAAATAAAGGGCTATATTTTTATGTTTTTAAAATAGAGGAGGAACTAATTCATAGTGGAAAATTGGTTAGACAATAAATCCCGTTTCAAGTTTGACACTTTGACGTAATCGACGTAATCGACGTAATTGGAATACCGAAAATGTCAAAATACACCGAAAGAATAAAATGGTATTCATGCAAAAGCATGAATACCATTTTTATAAAAATCTACATAAACCTACGAAATCTGTCCCACAAATAAATCAGGATAAACTGGGAGAGGATTCATATCAAAGCGTCAAACTTAAAACTCGTCAATCCATAATATAATCAAAACTCGCTGGTTTTCCTGCCAAATATCCACCAATTGATTTTTTTAGATTTTGATGAACTTCGCTTGCGTCGTAAATTTCCAGAGCGGCTTCATCCGCAAGCGTTACGACCATAACGACATCAAACTGTTTCAATGCTCGATTTTCATCGCCTACGTTTTGTCTTTCTTCTGCCGTTACATTTTGTACGACTTCAATTGCTTTCAAACCTTCTAATTCTTCGATAAATGCCCTACGTTCAACTTCTGTCAAATCGGGCTTTAAGGTAAAATAAATGGTATGTTGTAAAACAGATTCCGTCTTATTTCGGCCTTCTAAATCGTCAATTTTTTCATTGGCAGAAGCCAATTCTGCTTTTAAGTTTTCGATGGTTTCGCTTAATGCCGTTTCTGAATTGGTACAACTAAAAAAAGCGATACAGATAGCAAATGTGTAAAGTAGTATTTTCATTACTTTTTAATAATTTTATATTGATGTATTATCTTACCTCTCCGAAACTTCGGTGATTGATTTTACTAATAAAACAACACGGATTTTTTTTAATTAATACAATAAGGACAAAATAAGAAATAAAGTGATCATTCGAGTAATTCCCCTAAATTCGCATTTGATTTATTGAAAGATTGTTAGACTTATAAGTCTTTATCACCAAAATACCTTTATACCTCTCAAAATATGGATTTAGAATTACACGAATGGATAATGGCTGGTTTAGCTGCGTTTTCTTTAGGTTTGTCAAAGTCGGGAATTAAGGGAATTTCTACGATAATTGTTACGATTATGGCGATTGTCTTTGGTGGAAAATCCTCGACTGGCGTTTTATTACCGTTATTAATTGTAGGTGATATTTTTGCAGTCATTTATTATAGACGACACGTTCAATGGAATATTTTATTCAAGCTTTTGCCATGGATGATAATTGGTGTTTTGTTAGGCGTTTGGTTTGGACGAGATATTGAAGAGAAATTATTCAAGCAAATCATGGCTTCAATCATTTTATTTAGTGTGGTAATGATGTATTGGTGGGACAAACGGAAGAAGAAAACTGTTCCTGATAATATTGCATTTGCGGGTTCAATGGGTTTGGCGGCAGGTTTTACGACAATGCTAGGCAACTTAGCCGGGGCATTTTCCAATATCTTTTTTCTCGCTATGAGATTACCAAAAAATGAATTTATCGGAACAGCTGCCTGGCTCTTTTTCTTTGTTAATTTATTCAAATTACCGTTTCATATCTTTAGCTGGAAAACCGTGACGTGGGAAAGTGTACAAGTGAATTTATATTTAATTCCTGCGATTATTTTAGGATTGTGGGCAGGAATTCATATTCTGAAAAGAATTAATAATGAACTCTTTCGGAATATGATTTTGATTTTAACAGCAATTGGTGCGGTCGTAATTTTATTTAGATAAAGATTTACTCGAGTATAAACCGTAGAAACCGTATCAACTTTCAAAACTGATATGGTTTAACCTGCTAACTCGGTTTCAATAATTCCTTCAAAAGGTATTTTGGATTATTCAAATTATGAGATAATTCTGGTTTTTCGAATAATTTACGAAAACGTTTATTACTTCCGAAGAAGCGAATCATACCATTTACAAGCCAAGTTTTTTTCAAAAGGTTGGTGAGCCAAAGTCCGCCTTTGACTTCATCACCTATCATTTTATAGATTTCCGTATCATAATTTTTCATTATCGTTGCAGAGAAATCATTCGCGGAAAGACAGCGTTCCGCCTGTTTTGCGGCATATCTTCCCATCATCATTGCGTGACCAACGCCTAATCCTGTAATCGGATTTATCGCCAAACCAATATCGCCAGCCAATAGATAACCTTCGCCTGAAAGTGATTGTCCCATTGTTGGTAAATTCACTGTTGCCCCACCAATTCCACCATTTATCGTAGCATCTTTTAAGAATGGTTTTAAGCGGTCGTGTTTCAAAATGGTTTTGAACGTTTCCCGAATATTAATACCATGAGCCTGAATTTTGTCTGATTTCATTGCTAAACCAACATTTGCTTCACCATCCGGTAATGGAAAAACCCACAAATATCCACCGTGTAGTTCTTCAAAAAAGTAGATATGCGTCGTTGAATCGGGAAAATGAACACTTTTGAGATACGCTCGAACACCTAAAATTTGCTTATCCGTTGATTTTAAAGGATGATTTAATTGTGTATGTAAAGTCGAATTTGAGCCATTTGCAAAAACGATTAATTTCGTTTGAACTTGAAAATTGTTCAATTTATTGGACACTAAATAACCATTTTCGTTTTTTATTATTTTATGAATAGATTGATTTTCAATGAATTGTATATTCGATTTTGATTTTACTTTTGAAATTAAATAATTATCAAAATCATAGCGTTTTCCCATGTAACAGAATGCTCGACCCAAATTAACCGTCAAATCTTTACCATTTGTCGCAATCGCTCGAACTTTTTGAGAACGCAAAACGATTTTTTCTTGTTCAATCTCTTCTAAATAATCCGGATTCAAATCTTTCAAGACAAAATGCACATTTACACGCATTGCTTCGCCACAGGTTTTATGTCGAGGAAAAGTCGCTTTATCTATCAAAACGGACGAAATGCCCATTTTATCTAAATACAAAGCCGTTGTCGCTCCTGCCGGTCCCGCACCTAATATGCAAATGTCAGTTGTTAGCATTTTATCTTTTTTTAATGATTTCAACCACATAAGATACATCAGTTCACCTCAGGTTATTTACAAAAAATTGAATTTTGTAAAAATACTTTTGTGCCTTCTGTGGTTCAAAAATAGCGATTTTAGACCCTAATTTATTTTACGGTTTTAATTTGTTTCTTTTGAATAAAAAATCAAATACGATTACATTCAACGCAAGTATAATAATATTTATTAGATAGAAAGGTTCAAAATGATAAACGATAGTTCCTATTCCTAACAAAAGACTGAGCAAGTGAGTTATATTGAAACTTAAATAGTTTTCCATCGGTCTTTTAATCTGAATAGCATTTGAAAAATATTCAAAAAGTCGAAAAACTAGACTTACCAAAGTTCCAATAATTAAGAAAAAAGCACCGACATACCATTCATGAAAACTACTTTCTACAATACTTTTATCCCAAATCCAAAAACCTGTTTTTACCAAAGTAAAATCTAATACTTGCCCTAAAATAGCAGTTTGTAAACCATCTGCGATAATTAAAATGGCCAATAATTTAATATTTTCATCCCGCTTTTTGGGCTTTTCAAAACCTAAAAAAGTTAGGAAACCATTATTATAATGGTGAATGTGCGAAAGAAAAGCGAACCATGTCAAGATAACGCAAACAGGAATATTTTGAAACGAAACCAAACCTTCTTGATAGGTAAAAAAATGATGATATTTTGCAAAAATTTCATACCCAATTGCACCTAAAAAAGCCACAAAAAAGAAAACAATACTTCCTCGTTTGAGGTAATACCAATTCATTAATAAAAAAAATGAGAAAAACAAACCACTAAAAATCAACGGCACAAACATATAATCAAATGGCATTATTCCAAAAAAAATAAGCATTACCAATGCTAATAATGCAATGGTAATGCTATTTAATATTTGCCAAATTAATTTACTATTCATTACTAAATGACGTTTTTTCTTGCATCCAAGTTCCGTTCAGCTTCATCACTTTTTCCAAAATATCCCGAGCAACGCCGTAACCGCCATTAACAGGTGAAATATATTTAGATAAAGCTTTGATTTCTTCAGCTGCATCATTCGGACAACAAGGAATTCCGATTTTTTGCATCACCTCGTAATCGGGTAAATCATCACCGACATAAAGTACTTTTTTAGGATTTAAATCATAAGCATAAAGATAATCTTCTAAAGCTTCGACTTTATCATCGACTCCTGCAAAAATATCTAAAACACCTAAATTATTATACCGTTTTATAATACCATCTGATTTCCCACCAGTAATAATCGCCACTTTCAAACCACTTCGAATCGCATATTTGATCGCATAGCCATCACGAGAATTAGTCTGACGCAACAATTGTCCATTCTCTAAAACCAACAAATTACTCGGCGATAAAACACCATCCACATCGAAAATTACGGCTTCGACATCTTTAAAAAGTTCAAGTACATTCACAATGAACTATGAATTATAAAACTATGAACCATAAATTATTTTACGTCAAAACGGTAAAATAATTGATAGTTCATAGTTCATCGTTTGCTATTGATTATCTCTCCACTCGTAAACCCATGCCGCCTGAATTTGCTCCAAGTGCCCTTCGTTACTATTTTCTTTTGTTCCCTGAAAAGTTGAAATTTCCAAAATCCAATCTAACAATTCGGTGAAGCGAATACGATAAATCTTTGATTCGGTAAAGTCATCACCAAAACGCTCGTATAATTTTATTGCAACATCCTCGTGATCTTGCCATTCAATTGGCATATTATTAAAATCTTCGAAAGCCATCTTTTTTAATATTAAATATTAACTATTAAGTATTAACTGCTAAACGAAGTCTAATTAATACTTGATAGTTAAAGTAATCTTACATTTTTTTTTATAATAATGCTTGTCAGCAATTTTAAATTTTCAATACCTCTATTGTAAATTAATGATGTCTGTTTTTTGATTAATAGTTACTTGTTTCAAGTAATTCTAACCAGTATGATATTTCATTAGTTTACTTCTGAGCGATTGACAAATTTTGAATATAGCCTAAATCACTTTCAGCATATTTAGATTATTGAACCGTTGTACCCAGATTTCACTCCTGACCGTAAATTTACTTAGTTATAACACCCCATTTTTTTTCTTAAAAAGAAAGCAATATTAACCATGCGAATTGCAGAAGTAAACCTTTTTTCTTTAGGAACACCACTATTCATAATTAAGTATTAAAAATCAATGTTCGTGTCCGATAATTCCACTTTGATTAGGAACATGTACCTCAATTTCAGCAGTATCTTCCAAAATTACACATTGACAACTCAATCTTGATTCAATACGTGGATCAATCGCTCGATCGATAAAATCCTCTTCGCGATCAGATATTTCCTGTAAAGAATCTTCTCCCCTTTCGATGTAAACGTGACAAGTACTGCAAGCACAAACCGCTCCGCAGTTATGATTCAAATGCACATCATAATCCTCCGCCACATCTAAGATAGATTCACCAACCAAGGCAGTTTTTACTGTTAAAGGTTTTATATTTTCGTCCTCAAATGTGAACTTTACTATTGCCATAATTTATAATTTATTCGTTTTGAGCCGCAAAATACTTGCTTACCTTTTGGTAGGCAAACTTAACACGACTTATTTATTAAATTATTTAGGTTCTGTTTAAGTAAAACCATTCAAAAGAGAATTGTTTAAGAGGCAAATAGTTTATTTGGGAGTGCTTTTTATTTTGACTTCTATCACTATTCTCTACTCAACTAAGCCTTAGTATTACTTTTTTCATCAATATAAAACCCAGTAATATATTCAGATAATAACTCATAAACTTTCTTATAGTTTGGATGTTTTTCCAAATATTTTTGGTGTTTTTCCAATGTCGCTCTATCGCCTCTTCGAGCAGGACCCGTTTGCATAGACTGTGGCGTATTATCATTTATTTTAGCCACTGTTTCGTTGATTAGTGGTTTCAATAAGTCGAATGGAATATTTTCTTTCGCAATAATTTGTTCGCTTATCGCAATAAGATAATTCGTAAAATTATTAGCAAAGACGGCTGCTACATGAAGCACAGCACGCTGTTTGTCATCAATTAAGTAAACGTTCGGACAAATAGAATTTGCTAATTCAACTAATTGATTTCCAGTCTTTTCGTTAGAGCCATAAATGCAAAAAGGTAACTTTTCAAAGTCTGCTTTTCTATCTTTAGAAAAAGTTTGAAGTGGATAGAAAACGCCATGATTTTCAAAATTCGATTGAAATACTTTACTTGAAGTGGCACCAGAAGTATGGACGATAAGAGCCGTTTTGGAAAGCACTTCTGATAATTGTTCCGCTACGGAAGCAATTGCGTCATCGCTAATAGAAATAATATAAAAGTCAGATTCACAATTGACTTTTCGCCAATTATCGGTGCTTGTTGCCTCTACTTCATTGGCTAAAATAGTTGCATTTTTTAAACTTCGATTAAAAACTTGGAGAATATCGTGTCCTTCCTCATATAATCGTTTCGTAAGTTGCGTAGCCACATTTCCTGCTCCGATGATGGTAATTCTTGACATTTTGATTTTATTGTTCTTAAGATCAAACCAAAACAGGCTTTCAAAATCTGTCTGGTCTTTTCGAATAGATATATCCGGAAATTCACCTCAAACATCCAACACAATTTTCTTAAATTCCACCTTCGTAGATTCTAATAAATCAGGAAAAAAGCGTTGAAAATCATCATTTAATACTGCTTTATATTTTCTCAAATCATCAATTGCGGTAAGCATATTATGATCATTCTTGACTCTATTTGATACTTTTTCAAAAGTAAATTCCATTCTTTCTTCAAACTCATAACCAATTAACCAATTATCTGCTATCATTCGACCAAAAATCCATGAAACCTTTTCAGGCATTAGGTGAAAATTTTGTTCTAACTGTCGATAGGTTTTATTGGCAAAAACCTCTAAAGGTTCGTCCGAGTATTTTGACCAATTATTAGCTAAAAAATAATCATAAAGAATATCTACGACAACGGAAGCATAACGATTTTGAGTAGGTTTTAAGCGAGCGACACTTTCTTTGAGTACAGGATGACGATCTGTAAAAGCGTCAATATGGCGATGCAATAAAATTCCATTTTGGATATTCTTAGGATAGTTTTCAAACCTTTTTCGTCCTTTTACAAAATCCCCAACCAAATTTCCAACTAAAATTTTTTCATCCCCGAAAGACAAAAATGCGTGTGCTAAATAGTTCATTTAATAAAGGTAAGCAAATAGTTCGTTAGAAACCGTACGAGTTTTATTTGTGCCAAAACCTCATAAAAAAAAATGACATCGTTTAATATACAAAATAAAGCACTCGCGTTATCCCAAAAAAAAGCCTTGCAAACAAAATGTTTACAAGGCTTTTTTAAGTTTTATGGAGCGAAAAACGAGACTCGAACTCGCGACCCCGACCTTGGCAAGGTCGTGCTCTACCAACTGAGCTATTTTCGCTTCTTTCAAATTGGAACGCAAAGGTAGAATATCAATTCATAATTCCAAGTACTTACATCAATTTTTTTCTAATTCTTTTTCTAAAATAGGAATGACAACTTTCGTATCAATCATTAATTGCTCCGTCCATTCTTTCATTTTCACAGCATTTATTTCCTCATTCTTAGCCATCGTTTCGATATTAAATGCCATTTCTCGCTGAGCATCCATTCCGAGCATTTGAAAATTCGGTTTCATTCTATGTCCTAACTTTCCGAGTCTGTCCCAATCGTTTGATTCCAAACATTCTCTCATCATCACGATTTGATTTGGAGCATCGGATAAAAACAAGCCAAGCATTTCTCGAATAAACGACGTATCACCGCCACTAAACTCTTTCAAGTAACTCAAATCAACCGTTACTTTTCGTAAATCTGCTTGAGAAACCTTTGTAATCGTGGGTGTTACGTGTTTTTCTTCTACTGCTACTCCTCCTAATAACCGAATCATTACCTTTTTTAAGTGTGCAGGGACGAAAGGTTTTGATACGAACTCATTCATTCCGGAGTCAAAAACTTTCTCTTTTTCACTTTGTAAAGCTGCAGCCGTCAAAGCAATCATTGGCGTTTTATGATTTAGATTAAAGCAATCATTTCTAATGCTTTCTGCTGCTTCATAACCACTCATTTTGGGCATATTAACATCCATCAAGATAATATCATAGACCTTTTCTGTCAATTTATCCAGCGCTATTTGTCCATCGCTTGCGATTTCAAAGTTCACTTTCCATTTTCTCATAATTTCGGAAATCAACTTTTGATTCATCGGATTATCTTCTGCGATTAAAACTTTCGCTGTTCTCAAAACTTCATCATTCAGTAGTTGTCCCATCACATCTTCTTCCAAATTAGAAGCTTGACTACGAATTCCTGAATTAGTGAAAGGTAAAATAAAGGAGAATGTCGTTCCTTTTCCAATTTCACTATCGACCCAGATACTTCCACCTTGAAGTTCCACTAAATTTTTAACAATTGGTAAACCTAAACCTGTTCCACCAAATTTTCTATGTATTTGAGAATTCGCTTGTTTGAAATTTTCAAATACCAGTTCTAATTTATTAGGTTCAATACCAATTCCGGTATCATATACCTCGAACTTCAATAAATATTTCGTAGAATCTTCTTCCAAAATCTTCATTCGAACACCAATCTCGCCTTCTAAAGTAAACTTTTCGGAGTTTCCCAAAAGATTAGTTAGAATTTGATTCAGTCGAGTTGGGTCACCCACAACATCGTTATCCACATTTTCATTCAATATGAATTCTACATTCAACTCCTTTTGTTTTAATTTGAATTTGAATGCTTTTTGCAAAGAATTTAATAATTCATAAAGGTTAAATTGCTTTTGTTCAAAATCTAATTTCCCAGCACCTATCTTCGATAAATCCAAAATATCAGAGATAATTCCCATCAAACTATCTGCCGAAAATTTCAACGCATTAATATAATCTAATTGTTTTGGCGAAAGATTTTCATCCATTAATAAATGCGTCATACCGATTACCGCATTCATCGGCGTTCGGATTTCATGACTCATATTTGCTAAGAATTGTGACTCTGCCAAGCGAGCTTGTTCTGCCGCTTCTCGGGCTTCAATCAAATCTTGTTCCGCTTCTTTACGTTCTGTAATATCACGCTGAATAGATACAAAATGTGTCGTTTTTCCATTTTTATCTTTCAATGGAACAATACTGATTCCAACCCAGTAAGGCGTTCCATCTTTACGATAAAAAATCAATTCCGACTTAATAGATTCAAAATCCCTAAACGCATCTGCAATTCCCTGTACCTCTATTCTATCCGTTTCTTCACCTACAAAAATCCCAAAACCTTTCTTTTGTACCTCGTACTCCTCGTAACCTGACATTTCTACAAATGCCCGATTAACATACATAATTTCTGGAATTTTTTTATTTGCAGAAGCAATAATAACAGCATCATTCGCATTCACGATTACAGACTCTAACAGTCGTAATCGTTCATTCATTCTACTGCGTCGAATCGCGTTGTCAATAGTAAGCGGAAGCACTTTGAGGTAATTACGTTCTTGATCTTTTATGAGATAATCAAACGCACCAGCTTTCAATGCCTTTACAGCAATTTCTTCATCGCCACCACCGGTAGCAAATATAAATGGCGTAGATTTAAGGTAATCAAACAATGCTACAGCATTACCATCACCTAATTGATAATCGGTAATCACCAATTCGTAACGTTGAGTACCTAGTAATTCCTTAGCTTCTTTTAGTGAACCTGCAATCTGAAAATCATAATTTAGTTTCTCCTTCTTGACCATTCGCTTAAATGCAATTTGGTCAACTAAATCATCCTCTACAAGTAATATTTTATACAATGAAGTCTCAAGCATGCTTCTGAACTATGAATTATTTATTATAATTAATTTTTTAACAGTCAATTTTTTCATAAAAAAATATGTTAGAACTTATTTAATCTAATACTAAAAATCTCTAACGGATTAATTATTAGCTTTCTTATTTTAATTAATCGCTTTGATTAACGACTTATTACTTACTAATAATTAGATAGTGCTACAAATATGCACTTTTATTTTTCTACCAATATTTTAGATTACCGCCTCCTGTATTAACAAGCAGGTTTTACTTCTTGTTGTCGAATCACAAATTCCGATTTTTTATCGAAAAAAAGTATTTTTAATAACACATCGATTTTGATTTTTCAAAAAGTACATTTTACTCACAATTTGATTGATAACTGTAACTTAATCAGGTTGCTGACTTAAACTCCAATACATTTTAATCGCCTGCATCATTTCCACAAATTGAGAATAATCCACCGGTTTGACCATATAACCTGCTACTCCGAATTTAAAGGTTTCGATTCTATCTTGTTGTTCTTTTGATGTTGTTAAAACAACAACAGGAATCGACTTGAAAGCATCGTTCCTTTTAGCGACTTGCAAAAATTCAATACCATTCATTTTTGGCATATTCAAGTCTAAAAGAATTATCCAAGGTTTCTCGTTACTTGAATTATTGAGATATTCCAATGCCTCTTCTCCATTTTCTGCATGAATTAATGGATGATGCATTTTAATTTGGCGAATTGCACGTTTCACCGTCATTGCATCAACTCTATCATCCTCCACCAGAAGAATTGGTCTTTGATTTGCCATCCTAAGTTATTTTTTTTTTATTTTTAAAAGTCTATTTAAAAATCATTTTTGATATTGAGTTGCTCTAATCCTCAATTTCAAAAGATTTAAAAATACACTTACTTTATTATTTTTTACATTGGCTTTTACTCATGCTAAGTAATTCATTATAGCTTATTGCTATTCCAGAATTATTTTATTAAGTATGAAGATAAAAACGGTTCCTTAGATTCAATTCTGATTCTACACGAATCACTTCCTTCTAGCTTACAATTATTCTCTTAACAATCGCCAGACCGATTCCAATACTTTCAAAAGAATCTCAAGTATTGAGTAGTTGGATTGTTCGAAATACCTTAGTGAAGTATTTAAATTCCATGCCGATAACGTTATCTGTTATCTTAAAAGAAAATATATTATTAATCTTTAATTTTAATTAAGTTTTTTGACTCGTTATTATATTTTATACTCTTTTTAAAAGGTTTGCTCAGTCTATGATTTTCCAATAAAACAACCATTTCAATAACTTCCAAAATAAATTTTTGTGAAATAATATTCTCTCTACTATAAACCTAGTTAACCCATTCTTGAATATGCTAATAAGTCTTTGGCGAAGGCGTGTAACTTAGGCACTGCGAGTTCGAAGTATGTTTAAGTATTCCTAATCACCTTCTCAAAATAACTGCAAGCATATCCATAGATACAATTCGAAAGTGATTTTATTCCTCTCAAGGGAACTTTCGACTCACATGACACAATATAAGCAAAATCCTCCAGTTCTTTCAATAGTTATGCACTTATATTCTCCAAACACTTTCGAGTCATACTACCGGTTACAGCCACTAAATAAACCACATTTATTCAGTAATAAGAAAATATTAATACTTCCCTACTATCGTTTTTCACCTTTACATACATATATAATTTTTCATCATTCTCCGATATTTCACCAACCCTATCCTCACTTTTTTTCTCGATAATATTTCGTTCGGCTTTAGGTAACAATGATTCGTAAGCCTTTTTCTTTGTCATTTCGGAAGCTACATAAGATACTCAGATTTGCATTTATGGAAGTCTACATAATAACTCTATCTGTACTTATTGATTATAGTTGATCTTTTTAATAAATTTTTGAACAGCCAGGTAATATTAATTTTGGCTATTTTTCAAAGCTTTTTATACCAATTCTCGTTTCGACTTTTCTTCACTTAACCATTTACTAGCAGTACAAATTGTTGGAGAAATCATGAGCTTTTCCAAAAAATTATTGAATTCAAATTCTTAATTTAGTCGCTGAGTAATTGAACGAATTCAATTTACTTCACTCACCGAATTAATCGCTTTTGCTATCTCTCTTTTGTTATCCGTTTAGAAATTAAATAAAATTATTGCAGGATGAAAAAATCACGCATATCTCATACGTCAAAAATTCGTATCAGTTCAGAGAGCCAACATAATTTATCTCTTTTCAATAAAATAAATTATGCTTCTACAAACAATACCTATGACAAGTTTTATCGTTACACTCTAGAAACATAAACGCTTGATTGATAATAAATAGTAATTTTTGATATCTGTAGTAAAAATTTATTGAGAGTACTCAAAATAGGTTTTAAATAAGTTTTAATCAATTTTAAATCATTAAAAATCAGGTCAATTATCAAGTTTAAGCCTTCAAAAGTCCTTACTTTTCATCGGTTGTCTAGAAATAATCAACCTAAAAAATCACCGTCTCTATCTTCTTTCAATACTCGATAAATCGTAGATTTGCCAATATCTAGCTTCTTCGCTACTAACAACACATTGTTTTCATATTTCTTCAAAAAATGGTAAATAATCTTCCGAGTATACTCCTTTAAAGTTGTCTCATCCGTCAAGAAAGCTTCCGTTTTCTTTGGACTATTAAAACGAATATCGTCATTTTCGATCATATTCGTATTCGCCATCACAGCCGCTAATTCAATTACAGCTTTCAGTTCTCGAACATTACCGGGATAAGAATATTCCATTAGTTTATCCTTTCCATTTTTCGAAATGTCCATTTTTTCCATACCATTTTGCTTACAAAACATTTCCAAAAATAGTTTTGCTAACAAAATTATATCATTTTCTCTATCCCGTAACGGCGGTAACTCAATCGGCAAACCCAATAAACGGTAATATAAATCCTCTCTAAAAGTTCCACGATTCACCTCTTCCGCTAAATCTCGATGTGTTGCTACCAAAATTCGAGCATCAAATTTCACCGGTTCATTTCCTCCAACCCGGACAACTTCTCGTTCTTGTAATGCACGCAATAATTTCGCTTGCATATTAATATCCATTTCTGCAATTTCATCCAAAAATAGTGTTCCTTTATTCGCTTGCTCAAATTTTCCAATTTTTCGAGCATTCGCACCAGTAAAAGCACCTTTTTCGTAACCAAACAACTCACTTTCCAATAAATCTTTAGGAATCGCAGACATATTTACCGCTACAAACGGCTTTTTGCTTCTATCTGAATTATAATGAATTGTCTTAGCGACAACCTCTTTTCCTGTACCAGTTTCTCCCGTAATCGACACTGAAATATTTGTTTTTACGGCTTTTTCCATCATACTATAAATCCGTTGCATCGCTCGACTATTCCCGTACATCATCTTACCAAACTGATAACGATCTGTCAACTCCTCTTTCAAAGTCGCCACTTCCTCTTTCAATTCAATTTCCTTCTTCAGTCGATTCACCGCATTCAATAATCTATCACGAGTTTCATTATCTTTCGTGATATAATCATAAGCACCTTCTCGCAATAGTTTTACAGCCGTAGAAATATCTTGCTGTCCCGAAAGGATTACAATACCAATATCTTTATTAAAACTTTTTATTTTTCGCATAACCTCCTCGCCGGTCATATCAGGCAAAGTATAATCTAGAGAAATAATAGATGGTTTGAGATGTAGGTTATTAATACATTCTTTACCGGTTTCAAAAGCGAAGACTTCATGATCAGGATTAAGTTCCATCACATAAGTTACCATACGGCGATACATTGGATCGTCTTCAATGACGAAAACCCGTGTTGATTGAGACTTCTTTTTCATAGTTTTTAGCTTTAAAATATGTGTTACGGCGTAGAAAATTGCTATTGAATTTCAAAAAATCACACCATTCATTATCAAGTTACCACTACAAAAAAATGATAAACTCAACAAAACACTACTTACTTTAGATTTACAAGTTCAAGTATAGCAATAACTTTTCCAATTATTAAATATTTTCCCTATTTAGGACTTCATTTCAGAATGAATATTTTTTATGTTTTTTTTTGAACCTTATGAATCCTTTGCTAATTGTACCATTGCAGTACGTTTTCAATGTAATGAGCCTGACTGTTAATTTTTAAGAGATTTTCACTTTTTGGAAACATTTCATGAATTTCTATTATCATATTTTTATTTTTGATATTTTTATTAAATTTTTTTGATAAAAATAAATTATTAAAAATCATATATGACGGTTTCAATGTTTTCCGGTTTTGAACCAATAAATCGGTTGACTTAGAAATTGTTTTTATATAAAAGTGATTTCTAATTTTTTTTTGAAAAAATATTGACTTCAAATTTTTCAATTGTTCTAAATCATTACTTTTCTTCCCCCCACACCAACTTTCCCAATCTTGAAAAATCCATCGTTTCCGAAAAAGCACCCAATTTTCAAAAACAACTCGTGGGAAAACCACATATTTTTCTTCCGTTTGAGGAATCACTTTCTCGATTGCTTCTTTTAGATACTGCAAATTAGGAACAATTGGACTAAAATTCATCAATAACTGATACAAAGGTGCACGACCTTTCGGTGTTTGAATACCTAAATCAAAAACTTGTACTCGCTTTTTTAATTTCAAATGCCAAAGAATGACTTTATCGTTTACTTTCCGAATCGCTAAATCCATCACATTTAATTGTTGCTTTTTAGATAATTGATTCTGACTTTTCGGCATCGAAATTTCGTATGTCAAAAGCATCGGATGAATATTCGCATTAAAAAAGGAAGCATCCACATTATCTGCCATCAGTATTTCATTTGTCAATTCTGCATTGAATCGTTGCAAATCTTCGGTAAACGGTTTTGGCATCAATTTCAAAAATCTTCCCGTCATTTTTCCATAGCCTAAAGTTACTGCATTTAGTACGGCTTTCAGTGCGGCGTCCTCCTCGAACATTTGAGCAAAACAAGCTAATGAGTAGTTTTTGAGTTGCTTCGGTTTCATATTTAATTGTTCGTTAATATATTCAAAATCTTTAATCTCTAATTTTAATTCCTCTCCGAATTTATATTTTTCCAATACAACCTCTCCAACTGCTTTCGCCCAATTTTTTAATAATTCTGCTTCCGCTTGAATCGCAGGGATTTCTATTTCTTTTATTTGTTTACCAATTTTAGAGTAACTTTCATGAAAATCCAATAGTGGAACAATCGCATTTTCATTATAATATTGATTAAAAAAGTAATCAATTTGTAAGCGTTCTTTTCCTTTTAGAAAATTAACTTTTTCCAATAATTCATGCAGTGGAAGTATTAATTTCTCAATCGCTTTTTCTTCAAAATCCACTATTTTAGAGCTTCCAATATCTTCATAAATCAATT
>CAWVWD010000022.1:0-18065 GCA_963933585.1 uncultured Saprospiraceae bacterium | reverse complement strand
AACATATTATTAATAATTAATCATAACATGCTTAAATCATAATTTAAAGGACACATCTTGGTTTTTTAAATTCATCGGTAACCAATACTCGCCTATTCAACCCAGCATCAGCAGCCAAATACTAGTTATCGAATAACGATTACCAAAATTCCTCCTTATATTTACATCCTTGTTCAACAAATAAACTAATGAATCAACTAATCAATAGATAAATGAAAAGTTACGAACCAAAAAATCTACCAATAGCTCAATTGCATCAATATTTGGTCGGTGCAGTCGCACCTCGTCCAATCGCTTTTGCAAGTACAATGGATGAAAACGGAAATCCTAACTTAGCACCCTATAGCTTTTTCAATGTATTTAGTTCGAATCCGCCGATTATGGTTTTTTCTTCCAATCGTCGAGTTTCAGATAATACCACAAAAGATACGTTACATAATATCCAAGAAACGGGCGAAGTTGTCGTGAATGTAGTTTCTCATAGCATTGTCCGACAAATGGCAGTTGCTTCCGTTCAGTTTGATACTGGTATAAATGAATTTGAAAAATCCGGCTTAACGCCGATCCCTTCAGATATGGTGAAACCTTTTCGAGTGAAAGAATCTCCAGTGCAGTTTGAATGTAAGGTTCAAGAAATTCAGCCGTTAGGAGAAAATGGTGGTGCCGGACATTTAATTCTTTGCGAAATTGTCAAAATACATATTTCAGAAGATATTTTGGATGAAGAAAATCGCATCGATCCACAAAAAATAGATTTAGTTGGTAGAATGGGCCGTGCTTTTTATACCCGAGCAAGCGGTGATTCGATTTTTAAAGTATTCCAGCCTGTGCCAAAATTAGTTATTGGCTATGATGCTTTACCAGAATCAATTAAAAATAGTTCAATCTTGACTGGAAACAACTTAGGACAATTGGCAGGAATGTTTGAATTTCCAACTTTAGAGGATACAAAAGCATTATTAAAACAGCCAGAAATTCAAAAATTACGAATTGCAACAGATAAATATCGAGCTTTACACCAATTAGCTAAAAAAGAATTAGATAATGAAAATATAATATATGCTGCTAAACTGTTGCTATTACAAGATTTTTTATAAATACATTAATATTATTTTAAAATAATATTAAATAATTTCAATTAGTACTTGCACAGAAAATAAATCTGTATTATCTTTGCATCGCTTTAGGAAAAAAGGCAAACACGTTTGGCCCATGGTGTAACTGGCAACACGTCTGTTTTTGGTACAGAAGAGTCTAGGTTCGAGCCCTAGTGGGCCAACAAAAAGTCCTTCCAATTTTGGAAGGACTTTTTTATTTTAAGAAACTTCTCCTCATAACCTGTCTTCCTTTATTTCCCTTAACCTATCTTTAAATTCTTTCCTTACTGATTGAATAAAATTCCTTTATCTTTGTTTCAATAAAATTGGCTTCAAGCCAGTGATTCATAATAATTACGAAAACAAGATAATTCTAAAAAATGCTAATAACCAAAGACTTATCATTCTCCTATAAATCATCATCCGATACGATGAATTTCCCTGATATCAATTGTCAAAATGGTGAACATTGGCTCTTGCTAGGACAATCAGGAAGTGGAAAAACGACTTTATTACATTTATTAGGCGGTTTATTGCGACCAAAAAATGGTTTTGTCAAAATCGGAGATACCGAAATCCAAAAATTAAGTTTATCTGCTTTGGATCAATTTAGAGGAAAAAATATCGGAATTATATTTCAAAATCCACATTTTGTTGGTGCTTTGACGGTCGAAGAAAATATGCAAATTGCTCAATATTTGGCAAACGAAAAACAAGATAAAAATCGTGTCAAGGAACTTTTGGAAAGCCTAAACTTAGGTCATAAACTAAAATCCAAAACAAGCGAACTCAGTGAAGGCGAAAAACAACGAGTTTCTATCGCACGAGCTTTGGTGAATCGTCCAGAAGTTATTCTGGCAGATGAACCGACTTCAGCCTTGGATGATCATAACTGTGAAGAAGTTCTCAAACTATTGGAAGCACAAGCGAAGGAACAAAATGCAACTTTGCTTATTGTTACACACGATAATCGTTTGAAAGCACATTTTAAAAATCAAATTAACTTAGTTTAAGTAGTTTTTAAGTTTAATTAGTATAAGTAGTTTCAATAATTTACAAACGACTTCTATTAATCAAAACCTTTTACGCTTCTTGAATTAAAAAAATATTTCAAATAGTTTAGCCTAAATAGTTTGTCGTCAGAACTACTCAAACTACCTATACTAAACAACTACTGCAACTCGAATTGAACATTCTATCATTAAGTTGGAAAAATATAATTAACAAACCACTTTCGATGCTTTTAAGCTTATTGCTTTTGGCATTGGGAACAGGTTTGATCTCTATTTTACTTTTAATTACAACACAGATTGAAGATAAATTTGATAAAAATCAAGCTGGTGTTGATTTAATTATTGGTGCCAAAGGAAGTCCATTGCAATTGGTCTTATCGTCGATGTATCATATTGATAATCCTACGGGAAATATTAATTTGAATGAATTCAATACGATGATGGGAACGCATCTTGGTCGACAATATATCAAACAAGCGATTCCAATTTCGGCTGGCGATAGTCACAAAGGTCATCGAATTATCGGAACGACGCACGCTTATCCGACCTTGTATAAAGGTAAATTAGCAGAAGGAAAACTTTGGTCCAAAAAATTTGAAGTGACGATTGGAAGTGTTGTAGCGGAAAGATTGGAAATGAAAATTGGCGATACGTTTTTCTCTGCTCACGGAGTTGGTGGCGAAGGCGATATGCACAAAGATAAACCGATGATCATAGTTGGAATTTTGGAGCCAACTGGTTCTGTAATTGACCAATTATTAATGACAGGAACGGAAACAGTTTGGGGCGTTCATGAAGAAGAAGGAATGCCTCTGGACTCTGCGAATAGAGAAGTTACCGCAATGTTAATTTTCTGTCGTAATAAATTTGGTGTATTGACGATTCCTCAATTTGTCAATAAAAAAACTAAAATGATGGCAGCTTCTCCAGCAATGGAAACGGCCCGATTATATGAATTAACAGGAAATGGTGTGGATGTTTTACGGATTTTGGCGATTATCATTATTATCGTTTCCGGTTTAAGTATTTTCATTTCATTATTCAATTCCTTGAAAGAACGACAGTACGAATTAGCCTTGATGCGAGTCATGGGAGCAACTCCGATACGATTGTTCTTTTTAGTGATTTTGGAAGGGATTATCTTGGCAATTTTAGGTTATATCATCGGAATCGGATTGAGTCATTTAGCAATGTTCTTACTCGAAACTTCGTTAGAAGAAAGCTATCAATATGACTTTTCAAGTACCTTATTCTTAACAGAAGAATGGTATTTATTAGCTGGAGCGTTGACTTTAGGTTTCATCGCTGCGTTAATTCCTGCGATTCGTGCCTCTCGAACAGATATTTCTACGACGCTGACGACTAATCGTTAGTCCGTAGCGGCTACTTTAGCTACTGCAGATTCAAACTTCGGCAGCTAAAGCCGCCGCTACAAATACAAAATTATGCACTATAAAACATTCAAAATTAGCATTTTACTATTTGCCGTTTTTTTATTTACTAACGCAAATGTTCCTGCTGAATTACAACAAAACCCGGCAGATACTTGGAAAATTTTGGAAAAAGTAACCTTTAAAACCAAAAAAGATCCAATGTTAGGTTATGATGTTGACATTCCCATTTTCAGCAAAGAAGTCAAGGCTTTAGCAGGAGAAACGGTCGAAATTCGGGGTTATATCATACCAGTGGAAGGTTACAAGCAACAAGGCTATTTCGTTTTTTCAGCTTATCCGTACAATCTTTGTTATTTCTGTGGCGGAGCAGGAAAAGAAACGGTTATGGAAGTTTTTGCAAAAGAAGGAACAACGGTAAAATATACCGCAAAACCGATTACGATTAAAGGGAAATTGGTTTTAAATTCTAAAGATGTGAATAAATTGATGTATTTGTTGGAAGATACGGTTTTGGTGAAATAGCTACATATAAGGTGTCGGATACTTTAAAAGCATCCGACACCTTAATTCTTGATGCACTTCAAATAATTAATCTATGAAAATCTTAGTTTCAATATTCCTAATTATCAATTTATTCAGTCATTCTGACAAATTCGAATCTTCTGAAATAGAAAAAAATACGATTACTAAATCTATTTTTTTCAACGAAATTGATACAATTTCACTATTGGATACACTAAACTTCAGTCGTTATATAAATCAGAATATAGCGGATTTAATATCAGAATCATTCTTCCCTAAGTATCAACAATTTTGGATTGATGAGCCGCCGGGTGTTTTAAGAGGTCTTTCCTTATCTTTTGAAAATGGTTATTCCATTGATATTTATATAAATAGCTCAAAACATCAGGAGCGATTCAGTGAAGGAAGGAGTTGGTCATTTGATTTATTTCAACAGGAGAAAATTAAATGGATAGACCTTTATAAAAATGATAGATTTATCAAGACCTTTCAATGATGAAAATTCTAAAAAAACAAAAATGCCATTTTCAAGTACTTGAAAATGGCATTTTTTATTTCTGTTAACCAAGCTGGAGCTTATCTGCCAACAAGGCAGGCTTAGTATTCCATTTTATTTTTTGAACATATCCTGTAGTTTCATTGCTACAGCCATATCACCTTTAATCTTCAACTTTCCACTCATCATTGCCATCATTGGATTCAAATCTCCATTAACCAATTTTTTAAAATTGTCTGGTGTGATGGTCACGGTACAATCTGCTGGTAAATCATTATTAGAAACTACATTTTCAGTTCCTTTGCTATCAACATGAATGACTCCGTCGCCTTTTAGATTTAACTTAATCGATAAATCCATTACGGGCATTTCTGCCGCTCGTTCTTTTAAAAACGTTGTTAATTCTTCTGTGTTCATATTATGGTTGCTGGATTCTGAATTCTGGATATTGGTACTCGTAATAACGATAAACCAGTATCCAGTGAGCAGAATCTATTTAACGTTTGCCAAGCCAGTCGCTTCTTTCACTTCACGAAGCGTTTCTTTCGCTTTTTTGCGAATTTCAAAAGCAGAGGCCTTAATTTGATCCTTAACTTCTTTCTTATTAGATAATAATTCCGCCTTATTTGTTCGAAACTTTTGACTAAGTTCAATCAAAGCATCGGCAACTGTATCTTTTAATTCAACATACTTTAAATCTCCTGATTCGTACTTTTGCATCAGGTTTTGACGTTCGTCTACTTTATTTGCCGCTTTTAATAGCTCAAATAAGTTATGAACTCCAGCACTCATTTCGCCATTCGTCTCCTCACCAGTATCTGTTACGGCCGAACGAACTTGCTTTCTGATGCGATTATCCTCTGCAAAAAGATCAATATAATGCTTTGGTCCCAAACTCTTACTCATCTTTTTGAGTGGATTCGCTGGTGACATTACTTTCGGCACTTCCGTAAATAATGGTTCCGGCAGTACGAAGAAATCTTTTTTGAAATTATTATTAAAGCGTTGTGCAATATTTCGAGAAAGTTCCAAATGTTGCTCCTGGTCTTTTCCGACAGGAACATAATCCGCCTTATAAATCAAAATATCTGCCGCTTGCAAAACAGGATAACCAAACAAAGCTGCGGAAACAAAAGTATCTTTATCACCGTCATTGATCTGTTGCGTTTTGTCCTTGAATTGCGTCATACGAGAAAGTTCTCCATACGAACAAACCGTACTCAAAATCCAGTTCAACTCTGCATGTTCCGGAATCATGGATTGAATGAATAACGTATTCACATCAACACCACAAGCCAATAGATTAAAGGCTAAGTTCCATACATTTTCACGTAATTTTTTAGGATTATAAGGCATTGTCATCGCATGATAATCAGCAATCCCAAAATAACATTGATATTCTTTTTGTAACTTAACCCAGTTCTGAACAGCACCAAAATAGTTCCCAAAGTGCATATCGCCAGTCGGCTGAATTAAGGATAATATATTTTTCATATTCTGGATTTTTGATACGGAATACTTGATACTTAATATCGAATTATCGTCCCTTAATATTACTAAATTAATAAGATTAATATAAATACGCAAATATCAAGTAACTAGCTATAAAGCTGCAATTACAGAAATCTCTACATTCGCATTTTTTGGTAATGTTTTGACTGCTACGGCTTCTCTCGCAGGAGCTTTATCATTATCAAAATATTCAGAATAAACATCGTTAATATCACTATAATCGCCCATGTCTGCCATGAAAATAGTCACTTTAACAACGTTTTCAAAAGTCGCACCTGCTTCATGTAAAACTGCCATAATATTCGTCATTACTTGGCGAGTTTCGTTCTTAATGTCATCCAAAACTAATTCCTTTGTTACAGGATTAATCGCAATTTGACCGGAAAGAAATAACATTCCATTGGCAATAATCGCCTGATTATAAGGGCCAACAGGAGATGGTGCATTTTCTGTATTTACAATCTGTTTCATTTAAAGTTTAATTGATTTGTTAACTGGTTTATTCGTTGATTGATTGGTAAGTCATCCCATTTGATATTCACACTTAATGACAAATTAAGCAATCAACTAATTAGAAACACAAAAAGCCCCACGTCCAGAGGACGGGAGCTTGATGATTAAATATCTTTAATAGTTTTGATAAACTATTCAGCTGATTCGTCATAATTAACGATAACCTGTCCTTTATAATACAAGTTACCTTCATACCAATAAGCTCTGTGCCAAAGATGTGGTTCGCCAGTTTTTGAACATACCGATACATTTGGTGCTTCAGTTTTATAATGTGTACGACGCTTACGTTTGCGTTGTTTTGATATTCTACTCTTTGGATGTGCCATTTTTCTCCTCTTTTAAGGTTTCCTCAATTCGTTATTTATACTTGTGAATTACTTCACGATTTCTTACTAAAGTCCTTCAATGCGGACCAAACATTTCCTTGATTTTCATCTTCTATTTCTTCTTCCTCTTCTATATCATCAGAAAAATCTGAAAGATTAAAACCACAAATCGGCTGTTCATCTTCTTGTAACTTACAAGCCCGTTTTAGTGGTAAATTAAGATGTAAAATCTCATAAATCATTGGTGCAACATCTAAATCAATTTCGATATCTCTGATGTAAATAATTTCGTCTTCTTCTCCTGGTTCTAACCTCATTTTCACAATAAGATGCTGATTACCTTTAATTGGTAAACCAAAATTATCAGCACATCTATCACAAACGGTCGGAATCGTTCCTTCAAATGAAAAATCTAAAACGAACATGGTCGGTTGCTTATCAAACGCCAATTGAACATTAAATTTAGACTCATCGATTAAAGAATCATCGAAGTGTTTAAAGAAATTTTTATCTACTTTGAAATCAAAATGATGTATTCCATTTTTTAATCCCGAAAACGGAATTATATACCCAATCAATGCTTTCATTGCTGTACATTTCACAAATGTGGTGCAAAGGTATAATTTTCTACCCTTTTCTAAAATCTTTTTTTAATTATTTTTAATCATTCGCACTAAAAATAATTCATGCTAACTTATTTTAGCTAAAACTCGTTCAATAATCGCCTTTTTCTCTAGTTCCTTAATCTTTTCAAATTTCCAAATTCGAGGTTGAATATTCGGCGTTAAATTCTTAATTTTTTTGGTCAATAGCATCAGTGAGCCTAATGTATGCTCATCCTTAGCATGAAAAAACCAAGTTGCCTCCACTCCATTTTCTACGATAGCAATATAACGACCATGACTTTCAAAACGATAAGTTGTTTCATTCGCAACCAAAACATAAGTTGTCGGAAGTTCACGCATTGTAAATCTCAAGACCTGTAATATGTCATTATTTGCGCTTTTATATTTTGCCTCCATATAAAACCCAGTCGAACGAGGACGAATTACAAAGGTATCCCAAATACTTAAATATAATTGTTTTGAGAACTTATGTGGATGAGAAATCAACGTTTTAGGGAAATCCTTAGCATGTAACATTACTTTTGGATCTTCTAATTCATCTTTAAGATTCAAAAACCACGTCCAAGATTCATGTCTTTCCGTAAAAAGTGGAATCACTTTCCTGTTTTTTAATAAACCTAAATGTTTATCATCCAACCCTTCAAAATGCTCTAATTGACCAAATAAAAACAAGGGATTGACTTCCAAAAAAACGCTAAAATCAAACAACGTTTCTAACATATTCGCAATCGAAAAATATTCCCTCACCGCTTTAGGTAACTTAATATTATACGTTTGTTCGATAGATTGAATAACGTCCATTAAAGTTTCGTCTATTACCGGTTCTATTCCCAGTAAATCAAAGATAGGTTGATGGTATTGAAGCGCCATTTTTAAGCCTACGTTTTAAGTGTAATTTTTAGTCGATACAAGATAATAGGAATTTTTATAAAAAACTAACGGTTAGCAATCTAAATAAATGTAAGTCCAAAAAATTGTAGCTTAAACTTTAGCCACAATCAATTTCTCTATTATTAATTAACCAATTAAACTTAAAGCTGGGACAAATTACGTAACCAAGAAATTGCGTAACTTTCTAAGTTACACACTTCTTCTTCATCCCGAAAACTAAATCTAATAATGGATGAATCGATTTCGTTCCTGGTGATTTTATTGCATTTTAAGAACGATTAACGGACGCTTCGCCCCGAGTACAATCATTTAGATTCATTCATTTCTAAAACAAAGCCTCCCTCAAGTATTCTTCACTCATCAAATTTATCTAATCCAAAATCTCTAATAATTTGCGTCAATAATTCAGCATATTTTTTGTCCGTAGAATATCCTTTTTCTTGCAAGCCACTCGCCCATTTTTTATAATCCGTTGCACTATATTGTTTCAAATCTATAAATCTTCCTTTAGTAATCAGTTCACTGTGATCCCGAAAACTTTTCCACGCACTCTGATAAGAGCGATAACAAATATTTTGAATTTCGTAGATTTTTCCATCCCAACTTGAACCGCAAGTAATGCTAAAGTGATTATTTGCTTTCGTAGATAAATCGCCCGTTCCCGCTTGTCCATGTAACAATGCTTGTCCCAAAATAATGGATGCAGGAATTCCAAACTGCTTCATTTCTTCTACTGCAATATGAGAATAACGCTTAATATAAGCCACTTTTTTTGACTTTTTCACATCCTTAAAAGTACCTTCTAAGGTCTTTGGAACTTTACTTTTTGATTTTTCACTACTACCAAATAGAAAAGGAAATAGCGAGAAAGTCTCCTTACGACTATCTTTCTGCACTTTTTCAGTAAACCCTTGATTCACGTTACCTTGCGTTCCATTTTTAAATTGTTCTTCTATCGTTGGAGGCGCAGCATTATGACTTCTGAATGGCGATGATAAATCAAAGTGAATCGTTAAATCCTTATAAGAAAAAACTAATATGATTACCAATAACAAAGTTACCTTTTGCCAATTTTTAGTAAAAAAACTCTTTATTTGATAAATAAAATGACTTTGTTCTCTTTGATATTTTTGAAGAAATTTATTATTATTTCGCATCACGGTCTGAATTTATTTGCTTTATAATGTATGATAAACAACTCAAATATAAAACAAATTGTTTCAAATTGCAAGTTTTACTAATCTCTTTTGAATTATAACTAAAAAATGCTATTCCGGATTTTCATCAGAATAGCATTTTTGAATTTAAGTATTTAAAAATTATTTTCATTTCACTTGTTTCCAAGTGACCGTTCGACTAAAAATAGACACATAACCCGTCAATTCTAAATCGCCACTTTTACTCAATCCGATTTCGCCCTTATAGGTATTTCCATCTTCAGGGTTATAGATTTTCCCATTAATCCATTTCCCACCTTTATACTGAAAATCGGTTAAAAAAATTAATCCTTTCAACGGTCGATTACGCAAAGAAGTATTATCATTCTCCACATCTTTTAATAATTCTCCATTTTTATCATGCGGCTGTTTCATCCAAATCGTCTTGCCGTAATACTTTCCATTTTTTTCATAAATTTTGACTTTTCCAGTCTTATCCGCTACCAGCCAAGTTCCGACAATTCCATCTGCAGAAGCCGTATTTGTAGATATAGAAGAAAAGGAAACGCTACTGAATAATAGTATTATACTGAGTAATTTCATAGTTATGAAAAATTTTAGATTAAGTAAAACATTTCAACTATTCTCAATACATTTCAGTTTAAAAAATTGTGTTAAAAAATAAATAAAAATAAAAATTTATATCCGACATAAAAAAATGCCATTTCAATCTAAATAATTAGACTGAAATGACACCATGCAATTCCTAACTCAAAACACTTAATTCCTAATTAAAGGTTACATTTCCTTTTCTGGAAGAATTCGTTTCAAACGTTCCGTAATTTCATAAACTGCCGGACAAATTGTTGTATTCATAAGAGTCGTATGCAGAATTTGGTGCATATCTTTCCGATTTGTATGTGGATATTCTCGACATGCTTTCGGGCGAACATCGTAGATTGTACAGTAATTATCTGACCCCAAAAACGAACAAGGTGCCGTTTTCAGAACCGTATCCCCATCTCGATCGATACGAAGATACTTTACTGAAAAATCCGCTATTTTCATTTTAAGATGTTTCGATATTCTTTCCACATCTTTTTTCGTAAACATCGGACTTGTTGTCTTACAACAATTCGCACAGGTCAGACAATCTACTTCCTCAAAAACAGCTTCATGCAAAGTATGAAACGTATCATCCAATCCTTTTGTGTTTTTATTCTCTAATCGTTTGTAATAACGCTTATTCTGCTTTTTTTTCGACCGACTATACTGTCTAAAATCTTCTATTAAACCCATTGTTTTGTTGTTTCATTGCTACATTATTACACTGCTTTATTGTTCATTTTATCCGATAAAAATAATTGAACGATGAAACCGTGTAACGATGATTTTTTATTAATTCGCCAAAGCCGCACGTTTTAAAAAATAAGTTACCGCACCAGGACCCGTTGGTAAAACCACCACATCAATATCCTTTGTTTTGAATTGAACTTCCTTCTTTTTCATACTACGGTAAGTATCCATAAAGTTTTTATTATTAGAAAAAATGCTTACCACACCTTTACCTTCTGCAATTCTATAATTAAAATAATAATAGTTTCCACCAGCAGATTCAATATAAATATTCATTTCATCTGTCCGACGAGCCATTCTAAATTCCAAATGAGCTTTCGTCTGTTTATTAATCGGCGTTCCTTTTATATAAGCTAAGCCCAGCGTATTTCCCTTTGAAAGAAAAGATTGAATATCTGCATTCCAAACCATTGGAACATGGCCAAAAATAATATTAAATTGCTCATTAATATCCTTTGGTAAAAATAAACGTTCATATTCGACCAATTCCTTATTCACTTTCTTCAAATCCTTCTCATTCTCCACAAATTCCGCTAATGCATTTGGAAAATATTCACCTTGATAATTCGCCTCTGGAACATCAAAACTATTCGTTTCTAAATCTCGAACGACAATCGTCATCAATTTATCAGGAATTTGAAAACCAAGTCCAATCACCAAATTCATCAAAACCTCATTTTGACCATAATAAGAAACTGATTCACCGGCGGCTTTCACCTCAAAACCTTTCATTTTCCCACTAATTGTATAAGTTCCTTCCGTCGTTACTTTTCCATCACGATTACGGAAAGTCATCATATTTCCACGTTGTGCTTGATTCAAAATCTTAGCAGAATCGCCAAAGTAAAAAACATCTGCGGCATTATCAGGTTTTACAATTCCTACTGCTGAAAATACTTCAATATCACGCCTAGAATAAGGCGGCGTAAGTACTAATGGATAAATTATCGTAGAATCATATTCAATTCTCAAACCTACCTCTAATAATTTCCCATCTTCGTTTCGAGTTTTTTTCGTAATCGGGATAAGTACATCACCTTTCACTATTCGGCTATCAATCGAAAACCATTGAGCACCTAATAATTTCGGTACATTAATTTTCGAATAGCCATCAAAATTTAATGCTTTATATCGAGAATCTAATTCTACCTTTCCCTTAAAATTCACATTTTTATCAATAATAAATTGATTGGCTTGAAGTAACGAACCATTCGCTTTAGTTACCAATGCACGTTTTTTTTGATTGGTAACAATAATGCTTCTGAATATAATTTGTTGCTTCTTTCCGCTTACATCATAATCATATGTTCCATTATTCGCTTGATATGATTTCTTACTAGTTATGAATGTTTGCGCATCCTTAATCACATGAAAACGATTTAATGTATCTGCAATAATCGTTGCTTTCTCCAACGGTTTCATCTCCGCATTCGCTTCGATTTCTACCAAACCCTCATTTGGAATAATCAAAGCATCTGCCACTTTAATTTCGGGAACACCTTTTATTTTTAACAGGTTCGTTTCCAAATTATAATTCGCTCGTTCCCCTGAGAATTTCAAACCAAATTGTGCTTCATTTGTAGAAACAAAAACCGCATTATCATTCGTCGATTCAAACGAGATTTCTTTCTTATTCATATCCCACTCAAACTCATTCATCGACGTTTTGTATTGCGTATAAGGCATTTCCGTATTAATCGCTGTAGAGTTCGATTTGAACTTTCCAAGTTGCTTATCAAAATCAATATTTGATTTTACGTTCTTCGTACTAAATGCCAATTCATCTCCATCACCTTGTGTTTTAATATTCAAATTCGATGTATCTGCATCAATACTAAATGTATTAAAACGCATACTTTTCGAGTATAATAAACCATCTTTCCAATCAAAATCACCATTACCATAAACACCACCAGGAGTCATGATAATCTCCCCATCTAATTTATAAGTGCTATTAAAAATTTCAAACGGCTTATCCTTATCCACCGACCGAACATACATACTATCTTTATAAGGTTTCCAATTTACCGTTACTTCCTCGCCATGAATATTGGGAAATTCCACAGGCGAAATTTGTTCTTCCACATCGAAAGATTTCGAGGTAGCACTCAATGAATTCGGTTTAAAAAGAATATCATCCGAGTTAATCGTTGCACCCAGATAACTCACCGTTCCCTCTCCTGTCAGTCCCTTATTACCTAATTTAATCGTCTTATTATACGTGCCTTTCCCTCCATAAAGTGGATAACCTTCGGGGGGCGCTTCAGTCGTAAATCCAAGTGATAAATCCTCATGCTGAATCCTCAAAACCTCCCGAAACTCAGGAAAAACTTCTGCAGAAACCAACTGACCATCAAACTTTATGGTCGCCGTATCGAAACCATCTAAACTATCAATCACAAACGGATCTAACTCAAAGAAGAAATTATCTCGTTTGTAAGCGCCTCCCGCCGTACCTTTATCACTATAATAAACCCTTGAATTATTCAAACTTCGCAGACGAGGAAAACGAGGTAGAGGAATACGAGAAGACCGATTCGTAATGCCATTCATCGCTGTATCAATTTCCACAATCGCCGTCATGTCCTCAATCAAAGTCGTCAAAGGAACTAACTTCACCGTCCTTCCTGTCAAATCCTTTTCACCTGTCGGAATTCTCAATACAAATTCATAAACCGAATCCAATCGCATCAAAAAATGCTCATAATCGAAATGAAAATTACTTCCAAAAAAAGCACCATATCCTGCAAACGTAACCCCATCAAAATCCATATCCCGATTTTTCTTGAATATCAGTTGTCCCCCTTTTGGGCGGATTCCCACCAATTGTTTCTCACTCAAATCAGCCCCTTTCACCCCTCTCAACGTCAAATTTTTTGTATTCAAGTCCAAAATACCATTCGTTTCTCTAGATTCTGAATTTGCACGAATTACATCATAATCCCGCTTGTTCGTACTTGCTTCTGCATAATGAAATGTCTTCTCTTTCACATATACAATCTCCTTATCATCATCGTAAAATATAAAACCGTCCTCTACTAAGTTATTCAATAATCCCTTAATAGAAACCAAATCCAATCGGGAATTAAACTGTTTTGCCAAAGAATTCGCGTCCAACTCTCTGGAATCGATAGCTTCAGAATAATTCCTCATCGTCGAAATTGGATTATAATCCGCAATATTCTGAATCCGACGATAATCCCTATCATTATAATAAGCCAACGATTCAAACTGACCTTTCTTCGCTCGATTACTTACATTCTGTAAACCAGCTTGACCAATTTCGATAAAATCTGAATCAATCTGCCAAGCTACTTTTTCCACTTCCATTTCCAATTGGTGGTAAGAATTATAAAAAGCAATCTGTGAATTTCCATTTCCTTGACGAGTCATTACCAACTGCCGAGTCTTAATATCAAAACGAAAATCAATCGCAGGATGATAAATAGAATCTTGCTCGAAATACAAACTTGCTCGAACATCCTGAGCTACAACTTTTTCTCCTAGCCGAATCACATATCGTTCCGCCTTTGTATTAATTGCCAATTCGCCATTTTTTTTAAAAAAATCCATTTCCGCAAGACTCAATTTATCTCCAAAGCCAATTACGCTCGAACCTTCCAAACGAAAACCTCCACGATAATTAATATTATCACCCATATTATCAATAGATAAGTTTTTATCAAATGATTCAAAACGAGGGTGAGAAATATTATTACCAGTAACCACAATTACCTTATCTTCAAAACTTCCCTCAATTGGTTCATTGAAAAAAGTAGGATGGTAAAATGTTACCGTATCAATTTTATAATTATTTGTCTTTGTATTAACCGTATAATTTTCAAAAGTACAATAAACCTCCTGAGAAAAACCCGTTCTTGACCAATCCACACTTCCTTTATTCCCTTTCCAACTATTCGTCAATGGATAATAAATTCCACCAGTATTTTTAATCACAATAGAGTCTACCTTTCGAATTCCAATTAAATCATGGTTATCCATTGTTACCCACGGAATATTATCTTTATAATTAAATTGATACTCAGAAGTCGTCACCGACCAAGTCAAACCGCTCGTAGAGTAACGCAATGCAGAATTCTCAAATAAGTCTGCACAAAATTGCAAATAAATATTATAATCCTTGTTCTTAGAGCGTTTCAGTTCCGTCAACATATTTTTATTTACAGACATCCAGCCGTCGAATTGTTTACCAACAAATCCCTTATTTTCCATCGCATTCAAACATTCCAAATACGCCAAGAAGTACGGATTACTTCCCATTTTTCGCACGACCATCATATTGGCAACTTCCCGAATTTCAGCGAACTGTTCCGCCGTATAAATATCCTGAAGAATATCTTCCGAAAACTCATCGAAAATTGGTTTCATTGGCTTATTCGAAGCATTTATATATTCACTTAGCTCATCCAAAAATACCTTTGGACTCTCCGAAAAGGAAGTAATTTGACCGTAACTTTTCACCATCGAAAATAGTAAAAATAGGCCAACTATATAATATTTTTTTACACTCATATTTTTTTATACTTTAGGTTAAAACCTTGACGGAGTTTCAAAACTCGTCAGAGTTGTTACGTATTTCAAACGGAATCAACTTCTATTAAATTTTACAATATTTTTAATTTCCCATTAAAATATCGCACGCTTCATCTAACATTTGATACACATTTTCAAAACCATCATCCGCCCAATATGGATCAGGAACTTGTTCATTCCATCCGGGTTTCACCAAATTACGAATCAATTTTACCTTATCTTTTTGCGCCTCCGTCTTCGCTAAAGACACCACATTCTGATAATTCGACGCATCCATCACAAATATGCTATCAAATTCATCAAAATCTGATAGTTTAAATTGTCTTGCTCGTTGATCCGTAATATTAATTCCATACTTTCGAGCAACTGCAATCGAACGACTATCCGGCAATTCTCCTGCATGATAAGCACCAGTTCCTGCTGAGTCGATTTCCCAATCCAAACCTTGCTGCGTAACTTTGTGTTTTAGAATTCCCTCTGCAAGAGGAGAACGGCAAATATTGCCTAAACAAACCATTAAGACTTTCATTATGTTTAAGTGTTTTATTATTTAAGTGCTCGATTATTATGCAACGACATTTAAACAATCGAACATTCAAGCAATCGAACAAAATATGAATATTAATCTTCAAGATACAATTGTCGCATTAGCAACACCTTCCGGTATAGGTGCAATCGGCGTAATTCGCTTGTCCGGTGCAGATGCGATTACAATATGTAACTCTACCTTCAAAGGTAAAGATTTAACGAAACAACTAAGCCATACGATTCATTTTGGTACAATTCGAGCCGAAAATGACAAAATTATTGATGAAGTTTTAGTTTCAATTTTCGTTGCTCCAAAGTCTTATACCGGTGAAAACATCGTGGAAGTTTCATGTCACGGTTCGAGTTTCATCATCCAACAGATCATTCAACTCTTTTTGCGACTCGGCGCAAGAATGGCAAACCCTGGTGAATTCACCATGCGAGCATTCTTAAACGGACAATTAGATTTATCTCAAGCCGAAGCTGTTGCTGACCTTATCGCTTCCGATTCAGAAGCGGCACATTCCATGGCGATGAACCAGATGCGAGGTGGTTTTTCTGGTGAGATTCAAAAACTTCGAGAAGAACTGATTCATTTCGCAAGTTTAATTGAATTAGAATTAGACTTTGGAGAAGAAGACGTAGAATTTGCTGACCGAGATGATTTGAAAGCTTTGATTTATAAAATTCAAACTTTAATCAAACGCTTAACTGATTCTTTCCAATTAGGAAACGTCATTAAAAATGGAGTCACAACCGTAATCGCAGGTCGCCCAAATGCTGGAAAATCAACGCTTCTGAATGCACTTTTAAATGAAGAACGTGCCATCGTCTCCGAGATTCCAGGAACAACACGAGATACCATCGAAGAAGTTTTGAATATAAAAGGTATCGCTTATCGCTTAATCGATACCGCCGGAATCCGAGAGGCTACCGACCAAATCGAAGCCATCGGCGTCAAAAAAACGATGGAAAAAGTCAAATTAGCTACGATATTAGTTTATGTTTTTGACGTATCAGAGTTGACCATTCCACAAGTTACCAATGACTTAGAAGAACTACATACTGAAGGGATGACCACAATTGTCATTGCCAATAAGATAGATACGTTAAAAAATAGTCTGCTTGACTATAAAAATCAAATCACTACAATCGCAGAAAAATATTCCATTGTATACATTTCCGCTAAGGAAATAGAAAAAGTCGAAAAAGTCAAAACCACACTTCACGAAGCGGTCGCAGATGGCAAAATCAACTTACAATCCACTATCGTTTCTAATACTCGTCATTACGACGCGTTGCAAAAAGCGAACAAATCACTCGACGAAGTTTTAAACGGAATGTCAATTGGAATTACCGGCGATTTTCTCGCACAAGATATTCGCCATTCTTTAATTTATTTAGGTGAAATTACCGGAGCAATTGATGTAGATCGAGATATTTTGGGAAATATTTTTGGGAAATTCTGTATTGGAAAGTAAATCGCATAAATAAGCATAAAATCTGATAAATCTATTTTATCAATAAAAGGCTAAAACTGTTATTAAATAACGGCTTTAGCCTTTTTAATTTATCACCTCTTTTCAAGACTTATCGACTTATTTGTACCTCGCCTTGTACCTCTACCTTTTTTCTTGTATTTTTAGCTCCGAAAACGGTACAAAAAAGCAATTTGTATTCGTCATTGTCCTGTACTGTCCTATACTGTCCTATCAAGGGTTATATAGTCACTTCAAGTCTTACTATGAGTTCATCAATAAGAGTCAAAAAAAATTGTCAATTTTGCAAAAAGATTTTTATCGCAAGAACTACTGTTACCAAGTACTGTGGCGACACTTGTTCCAAAAAAGCGTATAAAAAAAGGAAACGTGACGAAAAAGTTTCTAAGGCTAAAGTCGAAGAAATAGAGCGTACTTTTGACCCGAATTTAGGGGCGAAATTATTCCTAAACATCAAAGAAACAAGCGAATTGTTAGGAATTAGTCGTTGGACAATTCATCGAATGATAAAACGAGGTGATTTGAAAGCTAAAAAACTTGGTCGAAGAGTCGTTATTGCTCGGAAGGATATTGATAAAATG